>NZ_JALBYS010000030.1:0-68513 GCF_022678525.1 Serratia sp. PGPR-27
CTCTTTCACCGCATGCTTCATTGAGAAATTGTACTGATCTTTTGCATGCCATACTATTTTCTTCCATGGCGACACGTTCTCTCCGCCATATGGCCAATAGACATTACTGAGAGGCAAATAAGTGACCATTACATTATTAATGGTTTTACATTCTCGTTCGGATTTGTTATGCAATGTAACAACACTTACTGTATGCCCCATATTAGCGAGTTTTTCAGCTAATAACTGCACAGATACCTCTGCGCCTCCAACCTTATAAGGATGATAAAGTGTATTGATCATCATTATCTTCATTTCTTATACACCTTAAATATTCTATATAAACATTTGACTGTCGTCTGAATGGTAATCAAAAATCATTCAAAATGAAGACAAATTTAAAAAAACAAATCGAATGTATTTATAAATGCATATATTTGCCGATTACATCCATTTTTCTTATTACAAATAGCAAATATATGAACATATGCCATACCGGTTTCCCGGTATGGCACTGATGTGTTGCTAACAACTATGCTTTATCGTTTGAACGATACTCATATTGATAGTAGCCATAATCACCATAGTAGCTGCTGGCCCGTTTCTCAACAGCATTCAGAATAACGCCTTTAACATCGATGCCATTTTGATTAAAGCGGCGAATACTCACCTCTATTTCTTTGACCGTGTTGGATGCGAAACGTGCGATCATCAGACTAGTCCCCGCCCTGTGCCCTATAATAGCGGCATCAGTAACTGCTAGAATAGGTGGCGTATCAATCATCACGATATCATAATTCTTACTCGCCCAATCAATCAGCTCATTGAAGCGTGCCCCCATGAGCAACTCTGAAGGATTTGGCGGTATCTGTCCACGCGGAATAAAATCCAGGTTTTCAATTTCTGTTTTGCGGACACTGTTAGCCATCGTGGTCTGAGCAGATAAGATATCAGATAAACCATTATGCCAATCGGTATTCAACAATGAGTGTGAATAGCCCTTACGCATATCAGCATCAATGACTAAAACACGTTGCCCAGCCTGAGCAATGACCGCGGCCAAGTTGATGCTGACGAAAGTTTTACCAATATTTGGGCTTGCACCACAGACCATCAGAACATTATTTTTAGCTTCGAGCATAGCGAAATGCAAACTGGTTCTTAAGCTTCGTACTGCCTCGATCGCCAAATCCGCAGGGTTCCCAACGGCCAACAACGTTTTTGAACGCGTGTTGGTTTTTTTATTGCCGCGCATCAACGTCTCTATGTCTTTTTTCTGTTGCCACTCAGACAACGGAATACTTGCATAAACGTTGATGCCTTGGTCTTCCAGCTGTTCTGGGCTTTCAATACCTCGATGCAGAACACTTTTCAGCAGTACTACGGCAACGGAAGCGATCCCGCCAAGCAACGTAAAGATGATAACGATTAACGTCTTCTTCGGCTTAACCGGTTTCGGTTGAGTGACAGCGGTATCAATGATTCTGACATTACCCACGGTGCTCGCTTTCGTTATCGAAAGCTCTTGTTGACGGTTGAGCAACTGCATGTAAATCTCTTTACCAGCATCAACATCACGAGTTAAGCGCAAGATCTCCTGCTGTGTTTGCGGCATCTTACTGACTCGCTGGTTTAACTTATCTTTTTCCTTTTGCAGGGTTGCTCTTTTTTCCAATAAAGCACGATAAGCAGGGTGCTCTTTTGTGTATAATTTCGAAATTTCAGACTCTTTGAAAGTCAACTCATTAAGCTGAGCCTCAACCCCGACAATAGTATCAAGAACAGACTTTGCTTCCAAAGACAGATCAACAGAATCGTTCGCTTGGCGGAAACTGTTTAATTTGTCTTCAGCCGTATTTAAAGAATCGCGAACCTGCGGTAATTGTTCCTTCAAAAAAGCAAGGCTTTTGGCCGCTTCTTCTGATTTTCGCTCAACATTTTGGATCAAGTAATTATTGCTGATACTTTCAATAATTCTTTTGATTAGAACAGGATCATCCCCCATCAGGGTGAGTGAAAGAACCCCCGTGTCCTTACCTTTGTCTTCTACTGTAAGATCGTCAAGAAGTTGTACCGTTGCTGCCAGCGTTGTGAGCTTTTTGACATTAAACACTGTTCCTGGCTTCGCTGAGATTTCGCTAACCAACATAGAAACGCCGCTTGCATTCTCCAAGCGCCCAACTTTGCCTTGAAAGATTTTATCTTTATCTACGGTAACGACGTAGTTTTGATCATCAATAACTTCCAGCTCGATAGCACTCTCGACTAGAGGCTCAGCTACAGTGAGCCTGGATAAGGCAACCTGCCCCGGTTTATTACCCATGAGCCTTGCCCAAC
This sequence comes from Serratia sp. PGPR-27, assembly GCF_022678525.1. Lineage (NCBI taxonomy): Bacteria > Pseudomonadati > Pseudomonadota > Gammaproteobacteria > Enterobacterales > Yersiniaceae > Serratia > Serratia sp. PGPR-27. Next base: position 2,317 of record NZ_JALBYS010000030.1, read on the forward strand.
CGCGGCCAAAAATCGGAAAATATTTCTGAGTGACGACAGTATCTAAATGGAGATCTTCGACAGTTTTCCCCACGATCATGCGAGAGGAAATCAGTTCAATCTCTGTAGATGATGCTGGCAAAGAGTTAGGCAACATTTGGGACAGGTTACTTACCAGCATATTACCTTCGTTTTGCTCGACCTGAACAGTTGCATCAGCCTGGTATATAGGTGTCGCAAAAAGACTATATATAATGCCGATGACGGCAAATAATGATGTAATGCTAACAATTAACCATTTGTGATCGACTAGCGTCCCTAACAGCCGTCCAAAATCGATCTCGTCATTTTCCTTACTTGCCAAGGAACTCGTTCGGTTTTTATCAATCATTGTAATCTCTGTTTAGCGATTTAATGCTAGCGCCCACTTCTGAGCACCTTCAGCTAGTAGGCTATAGACGAATTCAAAAGCCTCAGAACTTTTGCGATAAGGATCTGGGATATCTTGTTGACCCAGCCAATGGGCAAATAGCATTGTTTTGCCTCTGACTTCAGGGGCTAGCCTGCAGACAGCATCAACATGTCCCTTTTCCATGACTAATATCAGATCATATTCACGGCACAATGCAGCTGTCAGCTGTTGTGCTTGGTGATTATCCAATGATAAATCATGCTTTCTAGCCACTTCTGCAGCCTGAGCATCAGCAGGCTTGCCAACCAAGGCAGAAATCCCGGCAGAGGCAATTTTCTTATGTGGCAGTTTTTCCTTCAACAGCCGTTCTCCTGTAGGAGAACGGCATATGTTGCCGACGCAAACGACAAGAATAGAATCAAACATCATCTTTTACCTTAACTACCAATTATGAATACGCTGTGTACCTTCGGTCAGGTTGTTGAAACCAACGATAGTCGGTAACAATTGGCTGACGACGCGGTTCCAACGAGCAATCGGTACGGTAGTTACGTATACAATGTCATATGGCTGAAGGTGAAACTCAGTCCCCATTACCATCGCAGTAGCATCAGACGCATTAAGTTGGTAGATATTGGCCAGCTTTTTACCTTCCATACCACGTAATGGTCTAATGACAAACACCCCCGTCGCATCGGCAAAGTTCTGATCCATTCCTTCAGCATTACCTAATGCTTCCGTTAGTGTCATACCGCTGCGATCCATTTTCAACGTAGTCTGTTTTTTCACTTCCCCCATAACGAAAACTTTTAAATCGTCATTACGGGGAATGTAGAGGATGTCGCCCGGATAAAGTAGGTGGTTTTGCGTCAAATCCCCCCTTTGCATCAAGGCTTGCAAAGAGATTCGCTGTTCTTTTCCATTATGTGTCAGAATGACATTACGCCAGTCTGCATTTTCTGAAAGCCCGCCAGCCGCATTGATTGCATCCATCACAGTAAGGGGAACGTTCGTGATCGGTTGCTGTCCCGACTTTGCTACTTCCCCCGTCACATACGCTTTTTGAGAGCGGAAAGCGGCGATACTCACATCAACCTGTGGGCTTTCGATGTATTGCGCCAATCGTCCTGCGATCTCATTTCTGACTTGGCTCATCGTTTTACCGGCAACTTTTATCTTACCGATATACGGATAAAAAATTGTACCGTCCGAATTCACCCAGTTACCCGTATCGCTGGCACTGCGATATTGCCCCGCCGGTGTAGTCAGTTCAGGGTGATCCCAGACAGTCACCATTAACACGTCGCCGATACCAATCCGGTATTCGTAATTTTGCAATTCACGCTCTAAGGACGAGTTTGGTTGCGCGACAACGGGTTTAGGTCTCATTTTCTCAACCAAACCAGGCGTCATTGGATAGACATTAACCAGATTGTCGATATCGAAATCACTATCTTGCTGTTTTACAACCTCTTTCCCACTAGTTGAAAGGTGAGAACCAGGCACGATTGTACAACCGCTGATTACACTGATCGATACCAAGAGCGGTATCAGTTTCCACTGTTTATTTGCCATCGAATTATCATCACTATCAAAGTAAAAAGTTTGCTGTACTGAGCCCTCCCGGCCAACCCTGGCACAGGCCGTTGTACTCGGAAAAGAATTTGTCGATGGGTTTCAATACTGATTAAACTTTCATTGAGCCCACGTTGAATCCCAATACGCTATGCTGGAAATGGCCTAAAAGCATTATTACACAATTACCTCGCAATAGCGCACGATTACCTCAATACGCACAGAGAGAGGTGATTTTGGAAAGCGCTATGCCTGGGCACAACGTTCCAGCCAAACGTATTTATAATGAAAGCCGTTCTGCCCATTCACGGAAAGCTTTGCCTTGAGTTGGGTGACGCAACCCATAAGTGACAAAAGCGCGAAGGTAACCCAGTTTTTCACCGCAGTTGAACGATTCACCCACCAGCTCTGTCGCCTCGACCGGTTTGCGTTTCAACAATTCTGCAATCGCATCGGTCAGTTGAATACGCCCCCAGGCTCCCGGTTCCGTGGTCTCCAGCAGTGGCCAAATATCGGCAGACAAGACATAGCGCCCTACCGCAGAGTAGTTGGATTCCAACTTGGTTTCCGGTGCCGGTTTTTCAATAATCGATGTGATACGGGCACTTTCGCCAGGTTTCAGATTGCTGGCCTCACACTCAACCACGGAATAATCATGCAGCACGTGTTCGTCTGCCTTTTGCACCAAAACCTGGCTCAGACCGGTCTGCTCAAAGCGCGCAATCATGTGTGACAGGTTGTCTTTCTTCAAATCGGCCTTTGCGTCATCCAGCAAGATGTCCGGCAACAGAACGACAAATGGAGAATCACCGACCAACGGTTTAGCGCAGAGAACGGCATGTCCCAGTCCTTTTGGCTGCCCCTGGCGAATGTGCATCAGCGTTACGCCTTTTGGCGTTATCGACTGTACCTCATCCAGCAGTTGCCGTTTCACGCGTGCCTCCAGCATCGCCTCCAGCTCGAATGAGGTATCGAAATGGTTTTCAATGGCGTTCTTGGAAGAATGCGTCACCAGGATGATCTCTTTAATCCCCGCCGCGACGCACTCGTTGACAATGTATTGAATCAACGGTTTATCAACGATTGGCAACATCTCTTTCGGAATCGCTTTGGTCGCCGGCAGCATACGCATGCCCAATCCGGCAACGGGAATAACCGCTTTCAACTTCGTCATGGTAGACCTCATTCAATCTCGTGATCGCTTTCAGCCGCAGTGGCGACAGCCTGTTACTTTCCCAACGTCTGCTTCAACCAGCGGGTGAAGTTTTCGCCTTCGGAACCGTGACGCACCCCATACTGCACAAACGCCTTCATATAGCCAAGCTTGTCACCACAATCATGGGACTTACCGCTCATATGGAACGCTTCCACCGTTTGTTCATCCATCAGCATCGCAATCGCATCGGTCAGTTGAATCTCATCACCCGCGCCGGGAGGGGTTTTCTCAAGTAACGGCCAAATATCGGCGGCAAGCACATACCGGCCGACGACGGCCAGGTTGGAAGGGGCATCCTCGCGGGCCGGCTTCTCAACCACCGCCGTCATCGGTGCGCTTTCTCCCGCTGCGATCGTCGCACCTGCGCAATCTACCACACCGTATTTGGACACATCTTGTTCCGGCACAGGTTCAACCATGATTTGGCTGTAACCCGTATCGCCAAAACGTTGGATCATTTTAGCCAGATTTTCTTTGCGCAGATCCGCCGTAGAATCATCCAGCAAAACATCCGGAAGCAGCACCACGAAAGGAGAATCACCTACCATAGGTTTGGCACACAGCACCGCATGCCCCAACCCTTTCGCCTGTCCCTGACGCACCTGCATCACGGTAACGTCCGGCGGACAAATGCTTTGCACTTCGCTCAGGAGCTGGCGCTTCACACGCGCTTCGAGCATCGCCTCCAGCTCAAACGAAGTGTCAAAATGGTTTTCAATCGCGTTTTTCGATGAATGCGTGACCAATACGATATCTTTAATCCCCGCCGCCACGCATTCAGCAACAATGTACTGGATTAAGGGCTTATCGACCACGGGCAACATTTCTTTAGGGATAGCCTTGGTCGCCGGCAACATACGAGTTCCCAAGCCCGCAACGGGGATCACTGCCTTAAGTCTTGTTTGCATTTTCATTCCAATTCATCGTAGCGCTGCATTCATCTGTGCAGCGTGAACAAGGGGATTCAATCGGGCACGCTACCGCCCTTGGCTTGCAGCTACCAAAGTACTGTTAATGGCGTATCCCCCCACGTCATTGCATGAGCCAGGCAATTTTTATGCAAAGCGGCACTCATTCTTAGTTTGAACTGTCATGCTGTTCACAAAAAAATAAAAAAAACGGTGCCTTTATAACCAAACAATGTTAGTTACTGTCGTTATATGACTAAGATTCTTATACTAATGTCTAAGTGATACAAGCCTTAGATCCCCCCAGTCAGACGTTTTCAGAATAAGACTACTCGTGCCGCATACCGATAAGAATCATAGTCAAAGAAAATTGTTTTAATGTTTTGATTTAAATAAATTTAATAAGGCGTTTCTTTTCTGAGCGCATGGCATCCCGGTAGATATTTGCTCCCCAGGCCCGTGATTCCTTTGGCCGCTCGGCGCCGATCGATGTTTATGGTAATCCTCCTGTTCTGAACCACATCCACCCGATTAAAGTTGAATTTTGCCGCCTCAACGCCCATCATTCCCGTGCGGCATAAGCCGTAGAACTTACAGGTGAAATTGGGCGTATGGAATGGATCGCTGATCCAACAATTTGGGCCGGCCTGGCCACTTTGGTCGTGCTGGAAATCGTGCTGGGTATAGACAACCTTGTCTTCATCGCCATTCTGGCGGACAAATTACCAAAACAACAAAGAGATAAGGCCCGTGTCGTCGGTTTATTGCTGGCGCTGGTCATGCGTCTGGCGCTGCTCGCCTCCATCTCGTGGCTGGCGACGCTGACCAAACCGATGTTCATCGTCGCGGAGCACCCCTTCAGCGGCCGCGATCTGATCATGCTGGTCGGCGGGATATTCCTGCTGTTCAAAGCCACCATGGAGCTCAATGAGCGGCTGGAAGGCAAGGACGAAGAGCAGCACGGCGCGCGCAAAGGCGCACGTTTCTGGCCGGTCGTGGCGCAGATCGTGGTGCTGGACGCCGTTTTCTCGCTCGACTCGGTGATCACCGCGGTGGGGATGGTCGATCACCTGGCGGTGATGATGATCGCGGTCTGTATCGCCATCGGTCTGATGCTGCTGGCCAGCAAACCGCTGACGCGCTTCGTCAACGCGCACCCGACTATCGTTATCCTGTGCCTGAGTTTCCTGCTGATGATTGGCTTTAGCCTAGTGGCGGAGGGCTTCGGCTATCACATTCCTAAAGGCTACCTCTACGCGGCGATCGGCTTCTCGGTCATGATCGAGGCGCTGAACCAGCTGGCGCAGTTCAACCGCCGTCGCTTCCTGTCGAAGGTGCGGCCACTACGTGAACGCACCGCCGAAGCGGTGCTGCGCATGCTGAGCGGCAAACATGAAGAAGCGGAAGTCGACAGCCATTCCGCCAACCTGCTGGCGGACAGCGACAGCGAAAACGGCGAGATCTTCAATCAGCAAGAGCGGCGCATGATCGAACGCGTACTCGGCATGGCGCAGCGCACGGTCAGTAGCATCATGACCTCGCGTCACGACGTCGAATACCTTGAGCTGAACGATCCGCAGGAAAAGCTGACGCAGTTGCTGGAACGTAATCAGCACACGCGCATCGTGGTGGTGGAAAGCAGCGCCAGCGACGAACCGCTGGGCGTGATCCACACCATCGACGTTCTCAAACAGCAACTGGCGCAGGCGCCGCTGGATCTGCGTGCGCTGATACGCCAACCGTTGATCTTCCCGGAGCAGCTCACGCTGTTAAGCGCCCTGGAGCAATTCCGCCAGGCGCAGACGCACTTCGCCTTCGTGGTCGATGAGTTCGGCTCCGTCGAAGGCGTCGTCACCCTGACGGACGTGATGGAAACCATCGCCGGCAACCTGCCGGAGGCCGGTGAAGAGGTGGACGCACGCCACGACATTCAGCAAAACGAGGACGGCAGCTGGATCGCCAACGGCTATATGCCGCTGGAAGATCTGGTGTTGTACCTGCCGATGCCGCTGGAAGAAAAGCGCGAATACCATACGCTGGCGGGGCTGTTGATGGAACACAGCCAGCGCGTGCCGCAAGAAGGAGAACAAATCAAGATCGGTGACTACCTGTTCGAACCATTGGAGGTCAACAGCCACCGCATCTTGAAAGTGAAGATCACCCCGCCTCCTCCACCGGAGGAGTACGAGGTTTAACATCGAGGCCGGGCATCGCCCGGCCTTCCTTTACTGGGGAACCAGCAGCTCCGTCGCCACAATCACCACCACCAACCCGACAATTACCGGCACTGAAGTACGCTTCACCACATCAAACGGCGAGATTTTCGCCATGCCGGAGACCGCCACCACCACGCCGGAAACCGGCGACAGCGTACGGCCGAGATTCGAGGCCTGCAGCATCGGGATCACCAGATAGGCAGGATTCACGCCCATCTGTGCCGCCAGTTTCGGGATCAGTTCGACAAACGCATAGAACGGCGCATTGCCGGAGCCGGTTGTCATGGCCGCCAGCATGGTGATCACCACCAACACCAGCATCATGATCAAACCGCCGGTACCGAACGACTGCGCCAACCCGATCAACCCGCTGATAAAGCCGACGGTGCTCAACCCTTGCGCGAAGACACCCGCGGCCACCAACAGCATCACCACGCTGGCGAAAGCGTCCGCCATACCGCGATACGCCACTTCCAGGCCGCTGAATACCTGTTTGGCGCTGAAGCTGCGCACAAACTCGATCGCTGCCGCCAACAGTATGCACCCTACCAGCACGGTAATAATGTGCAGTTCCGGCCCCCATTTACCGTCGAAGATCAGCACGCCGAGGATCGGCGTAAACGGCAATATCGCGTAGAACCCCGGCGCATGGGTTTTGATCTCGCTGACGTCCATAATGTGGTGCTGTTCATCACTCTTCTTATCGAGATAACGCTGCCAGAAAAAGTGCGCTACGGCCATGCAGACGATGGCGGCAATCGAGATAGGCAGCGTGGTTTTGAACGCGAAGTCCACCAGCGGCATTTCCGCCGCCTTGGCTGCCAGTACCACGTCGCCGGAAGTCGGCGCCAGGATAATCGCCGCCGGCGAAGCGCAAATGGCCGCAGCGGCGCCGCGGCTAATGCCAACGTTCACCATCAATGGGAACAGCGTCGCCATCAGCAATACGCCGAGTCCAGTAGCGGAAGAGACCGCCAATGACATCAGGCAAGCGACAAAATAGGCCGCCACCATCAGCAGATAAGGCGAATTGATCATCTGCAATGGGCGCGAGGCCAGCTTGACGACCACGTCGTTGGCGCCGATATGCGTCATATAGGCGGCGAAACCGCACAGCATCATGATCATCATGCCCAGATCGCCGCCGCGGCTCATCAGCAAAATCTTGACGTACTCGATCATATCGGTCGCGCGCCAGCCGGTAGATGCGGCGCCGGACGGCAACAGCGTTTTCCCCATCAGGGCGCTGATGCCAAGCAGCAGCAGCCCTCCCACCATCAAGACGCCCGTGGCGGAATACCCTTTGATGATGTAACGGCCCACGCCCGCCGCCACCGCCGCGCCAATAAGAAGCTCTATCATGTTTCCTCAACTCGTCATTTTTTCGCGCTTAGGCGCATAGTCATAGCAGAATGCGCCCTTACTCTGCACAAATTGAGCGCGGGTCTTCATGACCTTCATCAAGGTAACGGAGGGAAATTATCGCGGGAAACGTCGATACTGACGCGGGCCGCAAGACGGCCCGCGTCAGGAGGGATTACAGCTTGTCGAGCAGCTTTTTCAGATCCTGACCCTCGCGTGAATCCTTGTTCTTTTCAGCCCATTTGTTCAGCGCATCTTTGGCCCGATCGTGCAGCGTTTTACGCAGCACCTGATCGACCTGCAGTTGGTAATTCAGCTGTTGCCAAGGCCCATAGACCCGCAGCGGGATCGGCGTTTTTTGCAGTTGCTCGATCAGTTCGCCGCGCCCTTGCCAACCGCCAGTGACGCGCACATTAAGCGCCATATCGCACTGTTTTCCCGGCATATCGATACTGCCGGCGCCGGTCAGCGCCAGCAACGGCGAATCCGCCGTCAGGCTGCTGAGCTTGACAGTGCCTTGGCTCAGGCTGGCCCGCGCCGAGACGCTTTTGACTTCGGTATAGCGCTGATAGCTATCTTGCCCGCGCACGCTGTTATCGTTGCGCGCCACCGCCTGTTGGATCAATTGCTGAATGTTCAGGCCGTGCAGCTGCGCATCCTGCATCGCCAGCTGCGCCGTACCGCTCCAACGGTGCTCAAATGACTCTGAAGAAAGACGATCGCCGGTCAAATCCCCTTTCATGCTGAATTTTCCGGTCAGCATCTGTGGCATCTCGAAGGCTTTGAGCACCGCGCCGAGCTCAACCTGGTTCAGGGTCGGCTGCACGTTTATCACCGGTTTATTGCCGCGTGCGTCGAGCGATCCCGGCAAGGAGAAATCACCGCCGGCCAATTGCCCGGCAAGTTTATGCAGCGTCAGCAGGCCGCGTTGATTATCTGCCGCGACGGCTAACTGGGTAACGTTCATACCGCGGTAGGTCAACTGCGCCGCCTGCAGATTCAACTGTGCATTGAAATCGCGCAGCGCTTCCAGGTTCTGCTGCCGATCGTCGACCTGGCTGGCGATCACCGGCGCGGCGGTCACGGCGGGCTGTTCGGCGGTATTGGTGCTGGATTGCCAACCGGAAAGCGCGTCGAGATCGAGATTAGCCGAATTCAGGTTCACCACATAGCCGGGTATCGCTCCCAGGCTGGCGCTGATATCGCCGGTCAACTGGCTGTTATTGGCGCTGACGTTCAGCTGGGTGACGGCAATTTGCGCCGGCGTCTGTTGATAGACCACCTGAGCATTCCCCTCGCCTTGAATACCACCGTTCGGAATATCCGCTCCCGCCAATTGGTAATTGAACTGGGTCACCTTGGCGCCGATCTGGTGCGGGAACTGCTGCAGATCGATATCGGCCGCCATGCTGAAGGCCAGGTCGCGCTGATCGCGGTTGACCCGGCTGGAAATGTCCAGCTGCGCCTGCCGTTTCTCCGTTTGCTGCAGGGTAAGATTGATGTCCCGGACATTGATTTGCGCGTTGTCGGCGCGCTGCCAAATCAGCAAGCTGTCCACGACGCGCAAGTTATCGATGTCGAACTTCCAGGCCGTGTCTGCCGCATCAGCGCCGCTGCCGGCCGGCGCAATCGGGGCGTCCACTTGCGAGTGCTCTTCACTGTCGGGCGTGAGGCGAATGACGGCATTTTTCAACATCACCTGTTTCACAAACAGCTGATGCGACAGCAGCGGCAACAGTTTGACGTCAAGGCGCATGTTTTCCGCGCTCACCACCGGCGCCTTGGCGCCCGGCGCGGTCAGCGTCATGCGCCCGGCCAAAATACTGAGCTGCGGCCAGATATGCCAACGCAGGTCGCCTTCAAGCGTTAGCTGGTAGCCGCTCTTCTGCTCGACCTTTTTGACCATGTAACCGCGAAAATCATTCGGATTGACCAGCAGTACCAGCGCGGACATTCCCGCCACCACGACCACCAGTAAAATCGCCAATGTCGTCAGTAATCTTCTCATGCCACCCTCTTGTCAGCGCCACACCGACGGTGCATCTCGCGCCGTTAGTCCTTGTCGATTCGACTGGCTACTGCGCCCTGCTGATCGCGATATTTTGCGTCCTGCCGGCTGTTATATGGCCGGGCCGCCGGGCCGGACAACGGCTCAAAGCTCAAGGCGCCAATCAGCATCCCCGGCCGCAGCGCCAGCGGCAGCTTGCCGGAGTTGTAAAACTCCAGCACGATGCGCCCGTGCCAGCCCGGATCGATCCGGTGCGCGGTGACGTGCACCATCAGCCCCAGACGCGCCAGAGAAGAACGGCCGTCGAGCCAACCCACGAGATCGTTCGGCAGCGTCACGGATTCGAACGTCACCGCCAGGGCCAGTTCGCCGGGATGAAGGAAGAACGCCTCGCCTTCCGGCAGGACAATCTCGTCGCTCATCACGCGATCCAGAGCGGCGCTGACTTCATCTTTCGGCCCGCTGAGATCGATAAACGGCGCGGTATGACCGCGGAACACGCGGAACTGATTGCCCAAACGGACATCTACTGTGGCCCCGTTGATGCGTTCGAGCGGCGGGCGCGGCGAAATCACCAGTTTCTCGCTATCCAGCCAGGCTTCTATATCGCGGTCGCACAGTCTCATGTCTTTCTTCTCCATCAAAACGCGTAACTAAACAAAAATTGCCACACAACGGGCGAAAGGTCTACGCCAGGGTGCAAATAGTTGGCCGTCGGCCGGAAATGCGCATTTCCGGCCATTAAGCGGAATTATTCAAAGAATTGGCTGATTTTGGCTTTCAGAATATCGATCGCGATGCGGTTTTTGCCGCCGCGCGGAACGATGATATCGGCGTATTGTTTGGAAGGTTCGATAAACTGCAGGAACATCGGGCGCACGGTCTTCTGGTATTGCGCCATCACCGAATCCATCGAGCGGCCGCGCTCGTTGACGTCGCGCTTCATGCGGCGCATCAGGCAGATATCCAGCGGCGTGTCGACGAAGATCGAGAAGTTCATCTCCTGGCGCAAACGGATATCCGTCAGCAGCAAGATCCCTTCCAGAATGATCACTTTTTTAGGTTCCAGGTGGACGGTTTCTTTCTTGCGCGTGTGTTCGGTGTAGCTGTACAGCGGCAGCTCGATCGCCTTACCGGCCTTCAGCATCTGCAGGTGCTGGAACAGCAGGTTGTGATCCATGGCGCTCGGGTGGTCATAGTTGGTTTTGACCCGTTCTTCCATGGTCAGGTGAGTCTGGTCTTTATAGTAACTGTCTTCTGGAATAACGCCGATGTGCTCATCGCCGACTTGCTCGCGGAGTTCGCGGTACAACGTGCTGGCGATAAGGCTTTTTCCGGAGGCAGATGCGCCAGCTATACCAATAATGACGCACTGATGCGGATTGTCAGTCATAAAATTAAAGACCTGATTTCATAGTGTGAAGGGGGGAACTAAAACGCGACAATTATAGGGAGTCGCCGGGGATTGCGCCACTGTATATTGCGCGGCGGCGGGCGAATTCGGGCTGCCACGCCACGGGCACGCGGCATTTTAAGAATCTCGCGGCTAGGGCAACGCACCGTAACGGGTTACACTCCCCGGCGCTGACTTTTGCTCCCCGCCCCCCTTTCATCGGAGATTGATGTGCTGGATTGGTATTTTCTGACTTTTTTCGGCGACAGCATGTTGCTGCTGCCCTGCGCGCTGATTCTGTTTTTATTGCTTCTCATGTCTCCCCCCACCCGCGCGGCGGGTTGGCAGTGGGCGCTGATCTTCGGGTTCACCGGCGGGGTGGTCTGCCTGTCCAAACTGGCCTTTATGGGCTGGGGCATCGGCAGCGAGCGCTATGATTTCACCGGATTCAGCGGTCATTCCGCCCTCGCGGCCAGCATCTGGCCGCCACTGCTGTGGACGTTGACCGGCCGATTTTCCCACCCGATACGTAGCATCGCTTTGCTGACCGGGTGGATATTGCCTTTCGCCATCGGCGTTTCGCGGCTGGAAATTCGCGTGCATTCGGTATCCGAGGTGATCAGCGGGCTGATTTTAGGCTACCTGGCCAGCGCCCTGTTCCTGCGGTTGCAGCGGAGCAAAACGCGCCCGCATCTCTCCTGGTCACACTTCGCCATCGCGCTGGCCTTGCCGTTGGCGCTGATGGGGCAGCGGCAGCCGGCCCCCACCCAGGGATTGTTGGAGCATATCGCCAAAACGCTGGCGCAGATCGAACGCCCTTATACCCGTGCCGACCTGCACAAGCCTACCCCTATCCGATAAAAAAACCCGGCGCTTAAGCCGGGTTCTTTCACTGCCGCAAACAGATTACAGCGCGCGGAAGGCAATTTCCGTCGGGATCGCTTCACCCTGCCAATACATCTGCGCCGCCACACGGCCGGCCAGTTGACGATACATGTCGGCGAATTCGCTGTCCGGACGGCTGATCACCGTCGGCGTACCGCGATCCAGGTCTTCGCGCAGCGAGATATGCAGCGGCATCTGCCCCAGCAGACGGCTGTTATATTTCTGCACCAACTTCTCGGCGCCGCCGGTGCCAAAGATCGGCTCATGGTGGCCGCAGTTACTGCAGATGTGCACGCTCATATTTTCCACGATGCCCAGCACCGGCACATGCACTTTCTCGAACATCACGATGCCCTTGGCGGCATCCAGCAGGGCGATATCCTGCGGCGTGGTGACCACCAGCGCGCCGGTCACCGGAATGTTCTGCGACAGCGTCAGCTGGATGTCGCCGGTGCCCGGCGGCATGTCCAGCACCAGATAATCCAGATCCGGCCACAGCGTATCCTGCAGCAGCTGCATCAGCGCCTTGCTGGCCATCGGGCCGCGCCACACCATGGCGTTGTCGTCGGTCACCAGATAACCGATGGAGTTGGTCGCCAGGCCGTGCGCCATGATCGGCGCCATGTGCTGCCCGTCCGGCGAAGTCGGCCGCTCATGTTCGGTGCCCAGCATATTGGGGATCGACGGACCATAAATGTCGGCATCCAGAATGCCGACCTTGGCGCCTTCGGCGGCCAGCGCCAACGCCAGGTTGACGGCAGTGCTGGATTTCCCCACCCCGCCTTTGCCGGAGCTGACGGCGATGATGTTGCGCACGCCTTTGATCCCGGCCTGGCCGTTGGCGCGTTTCAGCGTCGTGATATCGTGTTTCAGCTTCCAGTCGATGGCGGCGGCGCCGGTCACACGCAACAGCTCAGGGCCGACGCTCGCCTGCAGCGCTTCAAAACCGCTCTGCCAGGCAAACGGCATCGTCAGTTCGATATGCAGTACGTCGTCCAATAATGCGCAGTGATGAATAGCCTTCAGCGCAGTCAGGTTGTTTTTCAACGTCGGGTGTTCAAAGGCGGCCAGTACACCGGTCACCAGGGCGCGCAGAACTTCGGGGTTGGTCTGCTCAGGGGATTTTGCGTTCATCCCGGCTCCTTGATTTTGAATGAGTCGCTTCCGGCTAAGCATATCAGAACTGCCCGGTAGCTGGCGCGTATAACCTGTAAGAAACCGCCCTAGCAGCGAAGGGCGCGATCGGTTAACATCGAAGGCCCTTTTATTCATTACAGAAAGCAAGTTCTCACTATGGCTCAAGTCGCGAAAAAATTATTGGTGACGTGCGCGCTACCGTACGCAAATGGTTCCATCCATCTCGGCCACATGCTCGAGCACATCCAGGCGGATATCTGGGTGCGTTACCAACGAATGCGCGGCCACGAAGTGCATTTCATCTGCGCGGACGACGCGCACGGCACGCCGATCATGCTGAAAGCGCAGCAACTGGGTGTGAAACCGGAAGAAATGATCGCGGAGATGAGCCAGGAGCACCAACAGGATTTCGCCGGCTTTGGCATCAGCTATGACAACTATCATTCGACCCATAGCGATGAAAACCGTGAGCTGTCCACCCTGATTTACAGCCGCCTGAAAGAAAACGGGTTTATCAAGAACCGCACCATTTCTCAGCTGTACGATCCGGAGAAAGGCATGTTCCTGCCGGACCGTTTCGTGAAAGGCACCTGCCCGAAATGCAAATCGCCGGATCAGTACGGCGACAACTGCGAAGTGTGCGGCGCCACCTACAGCCCGACGGAACTGATCGATCCGAAGTCCGTCGTTTCCGGCGCGACGCCGGTGATGCGAGACTCGGAGCACTTCTTCTTCGATCTGCCGGCCTTCAGCGAAATGCTGCAGGCGTGGACGCGCTCCGGCGCGCTGCAGGAGCAGGTGGCGAACAAGATGCAGGAGTGGTTCGAATCCGGTCTGCAGCAGTGGGACATCTCCCGCGATGCGCCTTACTTCGGCTTCGAAATCCCGGATGCGCCGGGCAAATACTTCTACGTCTGGCTGGACGCGCCGATCGGCTACATGGGTTCCTTCAAGAACTTGTGCGACAAGCGCGGCGATCTGGACTTCGACGAGTTCTGGCGCAAAGACTCCACCACCGAGCTGTATCACTTTATCGGCAAGGACATCGTCTACTTCCACAGCCTGTTCTGGCCGGCGATGCTGGAAGGCAGCAACTTCCGCAAACCGACCAACCTGTTCGTGCACGGCTACGTGACGGTGAACGGCGCCAAGATGTCAAAATCGCGCGGCACCTTCATCAAGGCCGGCACCTACCTGCAGCATCTGGACGCCGACTGCCTGCGTTATTACTACGCCGCCAAGCTCTCTTCACGCATTGATGACATCGATCTCAATCTGGAAGACTTCGTGCAGCGCGTGAACGCCGACATCGTCAACAAGGTGGTGAACCTGGCGTCACGCAACGCCGGCTTTATCAACAAGCGCTTCGGCGGCAAGCTGGCCGACAGCCTGGCCGATCCGGCGCTGTACCAGACCTTCGTCGACGCGGCGCAGAGCATCGCCGAAGCCTACGCCGGCCGCGAGTTCAGCCGCGCGATCCGCGAAATCATGGCGCTGGCCGATCTGGCCAACCGTTATGTGGATGAGCAGGCACCGTGGGTAGTGGCGAAGGAAGAAGGCCGCGACACCGATCTGCAGGCCATCTGCTCGATGGGCATCAACCTGTTCCGCGTGCTGATGACTTACCTGAAGCCGGTGCTGCCTTCGCTGACCGAGCGCGCCGAAGCGTTCCTCAACGCCGAGCTGAGCTGGGATGCGCTCCCGCAGCCACTGCTGGGCCATCAGGTGAACGCGTTCAAAGCGCTGTTCAACCGCATCGATCTGGACAAGGTCAACGAGATGGTCAACGCCTCGAAGGAAGACATGGCCGCCGCTAAGCCGGTGACCGGCCCGCTGGCTGACGATCCGATCCAGGAAACCATCACCTTCGACGACTTCGCCAAGGTCGACATGCGTATCGCCCTGATCAAGAGCGCCGACTTTGTCGAGGGCTCCGACAAGCTGCTGAAACTACAGCTGGATCTGGGCTGCGAATCGCGCCAAATCTTCTCCGGCATTCGCTCCGCTTACCCGGACCCGAAAGCGCTGGAAGGCCGTCTGACCATCATGGTCGCCAACCTGGCGCCGCGCAAAATGCGCTTCGGCGTGTCAGAAGGCATGGTGATGGCGGCAGGCCCCGGCGGGAAAGAGATCTTCCTGCTGAGCCCGGACAGCGGCGCGCAGCCTGGCATGCAGGTCAAGTAACCGCGCAGATGCGCGGCATAGGGAGGGTCGAGCTTGCTCGGCCTTTTTTTATGCCCCAATCCCCACGTTATAAGCATGAAGAAAAAGTCATAACCGCCCTGATTCCCCTGCCCGCCGCATCCGGCTATGATGCTCCGAAACCCAAAATAGACGTCCAGACAGAAAGACTGCTATAACAGACCTTCACCGGGATCGTTTCCCTGCTTTTTTGGAGCCTATAATAATGAAAAACCTCAAGACTTCGCTGCTCGCCCTCAGTCTGCTGGCTGCCCTGCCGCTGCAGGCGGCGGAAAACGCCGCCGTGCCGGCCGCCATCGCTCAACATCAGGGGCCGGTGCGCATCGCGGTGATCCGCAACCTCGGATCCGACGACAACACCACGCAATTTTTGGCGGGCGCCATTCAGGAAGGGCGCAAGCTGGGCTTCAAGGTGGACACCTTCCTCAGCAACGGCGACGACGCGCGTTTTCAGGACTTCGTCAACCAGGCTATCAGCCAGAAATATGACGGCATCATTCTCTCGCAGGGACGAGCCCCCTATTCCACCGACCTGGTCAAGCGCATCGCGGCGGCCGGCATCGCCGTCGCGGCTTTCGATACCGACGTCAGCGGCCGCGTTCCCGGCGTCACCGTCTCGCAGCAGGACGACGCTTCGCTGGCCAACGCCTCGTTCGGCCAGTTGGTGAAGGATTTCAACGGCCAGGCCAACATCATCAAACTCTGGGTGGCAGGCTTCCCGCCGATGGAGCGCCGCCAGACCGCTTACCAGCAGTTGCTGAAACAGCATCCGGGCATTCATGAGCTGGAATCGATTGGCGCGGTTTCATCCGACGTGCAGGGAGATACCGCCAATAAAGTGGGTGCGGTGCTGGCGAAATACCCGAAAGGCAAGATTGACGCCATCTGGGGCACCTGGGACGCTTTCACCCAGGGCGCTTACAAGGCGTTGAAAGAGAACGGCCGCACCGAAATCAAACTGTACAGCATCGATATCTCCAACCAGGATTTGCAGCTGATGCGCGAGGCCGGCAGCCCATGGCAAGTCAGCGTGGCGGTGGATCCGAAGCTGATCGGCGCGGTCAACCTGCGCCTGGTGGCCAACAAGATCGCCGGGGAAAGCACGCCGGACAGCTATCAGTTCAAAGCGGCGGTCATTCCGCAGGCGCTGCTGCTGGCGCAACCGGGGCCGGTCAACGTCGCCGGGCTGGCGAAGATCATCCCCGGCTGGGGCACCAGCAGCGATTTCGTTCAGCCGTGGTTCGCCACGCTGCAGGCCGAACACGGTAAATAATGCTGTTTTTGACGAGGCTGGCGACGCAGCCTCTGTTTTTAAACTAATTATCGGCTTTCCCCTTCCGTCCTCGCCAAAATGCGCTATGTTATCTGCATCGCCCAATAACTGTATGCATAGACAGGCCTCGAATGAAGGGATTCCCCCCGCTGATCAACGTACTGCTGGCCAGTTCGCTGGTGTTGACCATCGGCCGCGGCGTGACGCTGCCGTTCATCACCATCTACCTCACCGAACATTTCCATCTGCTGCCGAAGAGCGTGGGCGTGATCCTGGGCGTCAGCCTGACCCTCGGCATCATCGCCAGCCTGTACGGCGGCTATCTGGTGGACAAATTCAGCAAAAACCGCCTGATCCTGCTGTCGATTTTATTGTTCGCGCTGAGTTTCTTCGCCATTCCCTGGATCCCGCGCCCCGGCGGCGTGATCGTGGTGCTGGCGATCCTGCATACCTGTTATTCGGTGTTAAGCATCACCATAAAGGCCTGCTTCGCCGACTGGCTGCCGGTCGAGCAGCGCATCAAGGCTTTCTCAATCAACTACACGCTGGTCAACGTCGGCTGGGCGATCGGCTCTGCGCTCGGCGTTCTGGTGGCCGGGCTTAGCCCGCTGCTGCCGTTTTACCTGTCGGGCGGGTTGGCGCTGGCGACGGTGACGGCGCTAAGCCTGCGCTTGCGCGGCCGGGAACAGCGCCCGACAACAACCGCCGCCGCACCGGCGGCACTCCCCAACTTCCGCCAGACGGTGACTATCTTGCGAAACGATCGGCGGCTTATCTACTTCACCCTCGGCAGCACCCTGGGCGCCGTGGTGTTCGGTCAGTTCACCGGCTATCTGTCACAGTATCTGATCACCGTCTCCAGCGCCGAGTTCGCCTACAAAATCATTGGGTTGGTGATGATCGTCAACGCCGGCATCGTCATCGCCCTGCAATACCTGATCAGCCGCGGCATGCGCCAGGAAAACATGCTGCGCTGGCTGGTGCTGGGCACGCTGTTTTTCATCGTCGGGCTGCTCGGTTTCATGGCGGCTGGCCAGGCGGTCTGGCTGTGGCTGGCGGCGATGGCGGTGTTTACCCTCGGTGAAATCATCGTTATCCCGGTGGAATACATGTTCATCGACTTCATTGCGCCGCCGCACCTGAAAGGCAGTTACTATGGAGTACAAAACCTCAGCGCGCTGGGCGGCGCCATCAACCCGGTTCTGAGCGGTATGTTGCTCAGCTATGCCGCGCCGCCGTTGATGTTCGTGATGTTGATCGTTTGCGCGCTGCTTAGCCTGCTGTTTTTCTTCCTTGGCCATCGGCTGGCAGAACAGGCTGCGGCAACCGCCGAAGACGCGCGCTGAATCCGCGCGTAGCGGCCATTCCGGGCTGTCAACCCGCCGATCGCGCATGGCGGGCATAGCGAGAATTCATAGTGCGATCTGTGGCATGGCTCACAGTTTAATTGTATGATGAATACATCAGTTAAACGGGAAAAGACAATGGCCAACGTGCTCACACTGTGCTGGAAATACCTGAGGGCCCTGCTCCTTATCTACCTGTGTCTGTTCGTCGGCAACGCGGTGGCGGCGCTGCTGCCGTTCGCCATTCCCGGCAGCATCATTGGCATGCTGCTGCTGTTCGCCCTGCTCTCTACCCAGATTATGCCGGCCAAATGGGTTAAACCCGGCTGCCATTTGCTGATCCGCTATATGGTGCTGCTGTTCGTGCCGATCGGCGTCGGGGTGATGAAATACTACGACCAGATCGTCGCGCATCTGGGCCCGCTGGTTATCTCTTGCCTCATCAGCACGCTGATGGTGTTGGTGGTGGTCGGCTATACCTCACACTATTTTCATCGCGAGCGCCGCATCGCCGGCAAGCCCGACGACACGGAGGACAATTCATGATCCATGAAATCTGGTGGTCGTTGCCGCTGACGCTGGCGGTCTATTTCGCCGCGCGCTGGCTGGCGCGCAAGCTGAATATGCCGCTGCTCAACCCGCTGCTGGTGTCCATGGCGGTGATCATCCCGCTGCTGCTGCTCACCGGTATTCCCTATGAACGCTACTTTCAGGGCAGCAAAATCCTCAACGATCTGCTGCAGCCGGCGGTCGTCGCGCTGGCCTTCCCGCTCTATGAGCAGCTGCACCAGATCCGCGCGCGCTGGAAGTCGATTATCGCGGTGTGCTTCATCGGCAGCCTGACCGCCATGATCAGCGGCGGCGCCATCGCCCTGTGGCTGGGCGCCACGCCGGAAATCGCCGCCTCTATCCTGCCGAAATCGGTCACTACGCCGATCGCCATGGCCGTCGCGGACTCGCTCGGCGGCATTCCGGCGATCAGCGCGGTCTGCGTCATTTTCGTCGGTATCCTCGGCGCCGTGTTCGGCCATACGCTGTTCAACCTGTTGAAAATCACCACCCACTCGGCGCGCGGCCTGGCGATGGGCACGGCATCCCACGCGCTGGGCACCGCACGCTGCGCCGAGATGGACTACCAGGAAGGCGCTTTCGGCTCGCTGGCGTTGGTGATCTGCGGCATCATCACCTCGCTGCTGGCACCGTTCCTGTTCCCGGTGCTGCTGCGCCTGTTCGGCTGAACAGGGTGAAACTTGCGATACGTCTCGCATTTATGTATTTCATTGCATTAATTTCATCAATTAAGAGACATTAATCACACTTTAATATCTCTGGCCTGCCTAGAATGTTATCCCGTTAACCCGTAGAGAGACTTTCTATGCATCCGCGTTTTCACACCGCTTTCAGCGCACTGCCCGCGACACTGCAATCCGCCCTGCGGCCCTATCTGGACGCGCCAGACTTTCCGGCGATGTTCACGGCCGAGCAAGCGGCGGCGATCCGCACAGGCTGCGGGCTGGACGATGATGCGCTGGCATTCGCGCTGCTGCCGCTGGCGGCGGCCTGCTCGTTAACCCCGATATCGCACTTTCACGTCGGCGCCATCGCGCGCGGGCAAAGCGGCAACCTCTATTTCGGCGCCAATATGGAGTTCAGCGGCGCGCCGCTGCAGCAAACCGTGCATGCAGAGCAGTGCGCGGTTACCCATGCCTGGCTGCGCGGCGAGCCGGCGCTGGCCTCGGTCACCGTCAACTACACGCCGTGCGGCCATTGCCGCCAGTTTATGAATGAGCTGAACAGCGGCGGCGAGCTGCAGATCCGTCTGCCGGGCCGCGCGCCGACCACGCTGTCGGACTATCTGCCGGACGCCTTCGGCCCGAAAGATCTGGATATCGCTTCGCTGCTGATGGACAAGGTCGATCACGGCCACCGGCTGGCGCTGGACGATGCGCTGGCGCAGGCGGCGCTGGCGGCGGCCAATCAGAGCCATGCTCCGTACAGCAACGCCCACAGCGGCGTAGCGCTGGAAACGCAGGACGGCAGCCTCTACGCCGGCCGCTATGCAGAAAACGCCGCCTTCAACCCTAGCCTGCCGCCGCTGCAGGCTGCGCTGATCCTGCTGAACCTCTCCGGCGGCGATTGCCTGAACATCCGCCGCGCCGTGTTGGCCGAGCCGCAGAAGGCGATCCTCAGCCAGTGGGACGCCACCCGCGCCACCCTGGCGGCGCTGGGCTGCCAGAACGTCAGCCGCGCCGCTTTCTAAGCGCGCCACGGCGGGGCCATCCGGTTCCGCCGTTAACAGCCCCGCCCGCCAAATACAATGCCCCGACACCGCCAGAGACACTTTCTTTAGTTAAAAAATCATTTGATTGTCGATAATTACGCCAACCTGGTTCATCATCTGGCAACAAATGCTGTACATCTTCTCTTTATCTCTTAGGATCGTCGGCAATAAAGTTATCTGATACGTGAAGAGTAAAACTGATGGAACTAGAATACGAAAGCAAACGCCCGCTCTATATCCCTTACGCCGGCCCGATTCTGCTGGAATTTCCGCTGCTGAACAAAGGCAGCGCTTTCACCGAGGAAGAACGTAGCCACTTCAACCTGCACGGCCTGTTGCCGGAAGCGGTGGAGACCATCGAAGAACAGGTGGAACGCGCCTACCGTCAGTATCAGGATTTCAAGAACGATAACGATAAGCATATCTATCTGCGCAACATCCAGGACACCAACGAAACCCTGTTCTATCGCCTGCTGGACTCGCACCTGAGCGAGATGATGCCGATCATCTACACCCCGACCGTCGGCGAGGCCTGCGAACACTTCTCCGATATCTACCGCCGCGCGCGCGGGCTGTTCATCTCCTACCCGAACCGCGATCGCATCGATGACATGCTGCAAAACGCCACCAAGCAGAACGTCAAGGTGATCGTGGTCACCGACGGCGAGCGCATTCTCGGCCTGGGCGATCAGGGCATCGGCGGCATGGGGATTCCAATTGGCAAGCTGTCGCTGTACACCGCCTGCGGCGGCATCAGCCCGGCCTACACGCTGCCGGTGGTGCTGGACGTCGGCACCAACAACCCGCAGCGCCT
Organism: Serratia sp. PGPR-27; assembly: GCF_022678525.1. NCBI lineage: Bacteria > Pseudomonadati > Pseudomonadota > Gammaproteobacteria > Enterobacterales > Yersiniaceae > Serratia > Serratia sp. PGPR-27. The sequence continues at coordinate 23,324 of NZ_JALBYS010000030.1, forward strand.
CAACGATCCGCTGTACATGGGCTGGCGCCATCCGCGCATCTCCGGCGAGGAGTACCACGCCTTCGTCGAAGAGTTTATTCAGGCGGTCAAACGCCGCTGGCCGAACGTGCTGCTGCAGTTCGAAGACTTCGCGCAGAACAACGCCACCCCGCTGCTGAACCGCTACCGCGACGAGATCTGCTGCTTCAACGATGACATTCAGGGCACCGCCGCGGTCACCCTCGGCAGCCTGATCGCCGCCAGCCGCGCCGCCGGCAGCCAGCTGCGCGATCAAACCGTCACCTTCCTCGGCGCCGGTTCCGCGGGCTGCGGCATCGCCGAGCAGATCATCGCGCAGATGAAGTCCGAAGGGTTGAGCGAAGACGAAGCGCGCGCCCGCGTGTTCATGGTCGACCGTTTCGGCCTGCTGACCGACAAACTGCCGAACCTGCTCGATTTCCAGAGCAAGCTGGTGCAGAAGAGCGACAACCTGGCCGGCTGGGAAACCGCCAGCGACGCCATCTCGCTGCTGGACGTGGTGCGCAACGCCAAGCCGACCATTCTGATCGGCGTGTCCGGCCAGCCGGGGCTGTTTACCGAAGAGCTGATCCGCGAGATGCACAAGCACTGCGAACGCCCTATCGTGATGCCGCTGTCCAACCCGACCTCGCGCGTGGAAGCCCGCCCGGAAGACATCATCAACTGGACCGACGGCGCCGCCCTGGTGGCGACCGGCAGCCCGTTCGCGCCGGTAAGCTACAAAGAGCAGCTGTACCCGATCGCCCAGTGCAATAACTCCTACATCTTCCCGGGGATCGGTCTGGGCGTGCTGGCCTCCGGCGCCACTCGCGTCACCGACGCCATGCTGATGGCCGCCAGCCGCGCACTAGCGGACTGTTCGCCGCTGGCTACCGACGGCCACGGCGCGCTGCTGCCGAATATCGACGATATTCAGGGCGTGTCGAAGTGCATCGCCATGGAAGTGGGTAAAGCCGCCCAGCTGCAGGGCGTGGCGATCGTCACCTCCGAAGATGCGCTGTCGAAAGCCATCGAGCACAACTTCTGGCGGCCGCAGTACCGCAGCTACAAGCGCACCTCGTTCTGAATGGTGAGCTGAAATGACCCAGCCCGGCTCCGCCGGGCTTTTTTGTGCGGCAAAACCGCCGAAAAATGCGGCGGCGCGCGTGCTTCAGGCGGTTCGCGTCTTGCGTCGGTCGGTCAGGTAAAGTAGCCTTGATCCATCTTTTTCAGCCCGGCGCGCGTAAGGCAACAACATGTGGAAACGCCTGATCATCAGCCTGTTCATCATCATTGCGGTGTTGATGGGTTCGGCTATTGCGCTCGATCGCTGGATCAGTTGGAAAACCGCGCCTTACGTCTACGACGAACTGCAGGAATTGCCGCATCGCCAGGTCGGCGTGGTGCTCGGCACCGCCAAGTATTACCGCACCGGCGTGATCAACCAGTATTACCGTTACCGCATTCAGGGAGCGATCAACGCCTATAACAGCGGCAAGGTGAAATACCTGCTGCTGAGCGGCGACAACGCCCAGCAAAGCTATAACGAACCGATGACCATGCGGCGCGATCTGATCGCCGCCGGCGTGGCGCCGAGCGATATCGTGCTGGATTACGCCGGCTTCCGCACCCTGGATTCCATCGTGCGCACCCGCAAGGTGTTCGACACCAACGATTTCATCATCATCACCCAGCGCTTCCACTGCGAGCGCGCACTGTTCATCGCCCTGCACATGGGCATTCAGGCGCAGTGTTACGCGGTGCCGTCGCCGAAGGACATGATGACGGTGCGCGCCCGCGAGATCTTCGCCCGCCTGGGCGCGCTGACCGATCTGTACATCCTCAAGCGTGAACCGCGCTTCCTCGGCCCGCTGATCCCGATCTCCGCCATGCACACCGTGCCGGAAGACGCCCAGGGCTATCCCGCCGTCTCGCCGGAACAGTTGGTTGAGCTGGAGCACAAGCTGAAAGAAGAGAAGCAGAAAGCCAAACAGCCCTGACGGGTAATGCCCCAAAAAGAAAGGCCGGCATATTTTGCCGGCCTTGTCGTCTGTGCTGCGGTAGCTCTACTTCTTCTTGGCGTATTTCAACGAGTCCAGCGCCACGGCGAAGATGATGATGCTGCCCTTGATGATGTACTGCCAGTACGGGTTGATGCCGATATAGGTCAGGCCGTAGTTGATGACGGTAAAGATGATCACCCCTGTCACCACGCCCCACACCGTACCCACGCCGCCGGCGAAGGATACGCCCCCCACCACGCAGGCGGCGATGGCGTCCAGCTCATACATAAAGCCAAGGTTATTGGTGGCGCTGCCGATACGCCCCGCTTCCAGCAGGCCGCCGAAGGCGTAGAACACGCCGGACAGCGCATAGATCATGATCAGGTTCAGCGGCACGTTGACGCCGGAGACCTTGGCCGCTTCCGGGTTGCCGCCGATGGCGAAGATGTTCTTGCCGAAGCGGGTCTTGGTCCACAGGATCCAGACGAAAATGATGGCAATCAGCGCGTAGAAGGTAATATACGACAGCTTAAAATCGCCGAAGCGCAAGAAGCCTTGGGCAAAGGTGGAAAACTTCGGATCAAAGCCCGCGACCGGCGACGCGCCGACCGAATCGTAATACAGCGAGTTGATGCCGTAGACGATGATCATGGTGCCCAAGGTGGTGATGAACGGCGTCACGTTGAGATAGGCGATAATCAGGCCGTTAACCAGGCCGATCACCGCGCCGACCGCACATACCAGCAGGATGACCAGGGGAATCGACCAGGTTTCCATGTGCGGGAACACCTTGTTGACGTTATCCATCGATTGCAGCAGCGTGGCCGCCACCACCGCCGCCAACCCCACCTGCCGCCCGGCGGACAGGTCGGTGCCTTGGGTAACGATCAGCCCCGCCACGCCCAGCGCGATGATGATGCGCACCGAAGACTGCGTCAGGATATTGCTCAGGTTCATCAGGCTGAGGAAAGTCGGGTCCTGAATGATGATGATGGCCAACAGCACCAGCAACACCACGTAAATGCCGCCTTCCTTGAAATAGGTAAATAAGGTTTTTTTATTTAGCGCGTTCATAATTCGAATCCTTAAAGGTGCAGGGAGGCGAGACGTAAGATTTCATTCTGCGAGGTCAGCTTGGTATTAACGATGCCCGCAACCTGGCCGTTGCTCATCACCAAAATGCGGTCGGTGATCCCCAACAGCTCCGGCATTTCGGACGAGACGATAATGATCCCCTTACCCTTTTTCGCCAGCTCGGTCATCAGCTGATAGATCTCGAACTTGGCGCCCACGTCAATGCCGCGCGTCGGTTCATCCAGCATCAGGATCTCCGGCTGCGTCAGCAGCCAGCGGCCGATGATCACCTTCTGTTGGTTGCCGCCGGACAGCGAGCCGATATGGGTGTGATGCCCCGGCGTTTTCACCCGCATGGCGTCGATCACCCATTGGGTGTCGCTCTTCATCCGCGCGTTATCCAGCAGGCCGAGCTTGTTTTTATAATTGCGGATATTGGAGATCAGCGAGTTGAAACCCACGTCGAGGTAGGCGTAAATCCCGGTGGATCGCCGCTCTTCGGTCACCAGCGCAAAGCCGTGGTTGATCGCTTCGTTGGCGCTGTGGTTGTCGATCGCCTTGCCGTGCAGCTTGATGGTGCCCGCCACCTTTTCACGAATGCCGAACAGCGTCTCGACGATATCGGTGCGCTTGGCGCCCACCAGCCCGGCGATGCCGAGGATCTCGCCCTGGTGCAGATCGAAGGAAACATCGCGGATCGAAGGCTGGCGCAGCGATGTCAGGTTCTTCACCTCGAGGATCACCTCACCCGGCGTGTTCTGCCTGTCGGGGAAACGCTGGCTCAGCGAGCGGCCGACCATCATGGCGATGATCTTGTCCATATCCAGCCCTTCCAGCGGCTGGGTGGCGATCCACTGGCCGTCGCGCAGCACCGTTATCTCGTCGCACAGCTGGAAGATCTCTTCCATCTTGTGCGAGATATAGACGATGCCGCAGCCGCGCTCTTTCAGCTTGCGGATGATGGTGAACAGGTGATTGACCTCTTTCTCCGTCAGCGAAGAGGTCGGTTCATCCATGATGACGATCTTGGCGTCGTAGGAAAACGCCTTGGCAATCTCGATCATCTGCATCTGCGACACCGACAGGTTGCCCACCTTTTCGCGCGGGTTGATGTCAATATCCAGCTCGTCGAAGATCGCCTGAGTGTCGTTGAACATCTTGTCCTGATCGACGAACAGGCCTTTGGTCGGGTAGCGCCCCAGCCACATGTTGTCCATCACGGTGCGTTGCAGCACCAGGTTCAGCTCCTGATGCACCATCGAAACGCCGTGTTCCAGCGCTTCCTTCGAGCTCTTGAAATCGATTTCCCGGCCCTGAAATACAATGCTGCCGCTGTCTTTTTTGTAAATGCCGAACAGGCATTTCAACAACGTCGATTTCCCCGCGCCATTCTCCCCCATCAGGGCGTGGATCGAGTGCGGACGGACGCGTAAATTGACATTGTCCAAGGCTTTGACGCCGGGAAATGACTTACAGATATCCGTCATTTCCAGCAAAAATTCGCGTGAGCTATCGGCCATAAATACACCTGGCTTAACGATCTTGCAGTCGTAAACATCCCCGCCGGCGGTATCCCTGGTGTTGGCGCCGCAGGCGGGGTCTTAGCGGGATCTCAATTCTTATTTAACAAACTGAGACAGGTTGTCTTTATCTACGCCGACGTAAGGAATACGCACGACTTTATTTTCGATTTTATATTGGGTGCCTTCGGTGGCCGGCTTGCCCGCCGCCAGGTTTTTCGCCAGCTCGAAGGTGGCCTTCGCCTGGTTGTCGGCGTCGTTCAGCACCGTGCCCGCCATCGCGCCGGATTTCACCAGCGCCAGCGCTTCAGGCAACGCATCGACGCCGAACACCGGAATACTGGTCTTGTTGTGCGCTTTCAGCGCTTCCACCGCCCCCATCGCCATGGCGTCGTTGTTGGCGATCACCACTTCGATCTTGTTGGCGTTCGGGCCGGAGAGCCAGGCGTCCATCTTGTCTTTCGCCTGCGCGGTATCCCACATCGCGGTATCCAACTGCAGCTGCTGGGTCTTGATGCCTTTCTCGTTCAGCGTTTTCACCACGTAGGTGGTGCGCGCTTCGGCATCCGGGTGGCCCGGCTCGCCCTTCAGCAGCACGAACTGGATCTGGCCGTCTTTATTCAGATCCCAGGCCGGGTTGGCTTGCCAGTGTTTGGCGATCAGTTCGCCCTGGATCACGCCGGATTCTTTGGAGTCGGTGCCGACGTAATATGCCTTGTCATAGCTGTCCAGCGCCTTGCGGGAAGGTTCTTTGTTGTAGAACACCACCGGGATATCGTTTGCGCGCGCCTTATCGATAACCACCGGCGCCGCGGCCGGGTCGACCAGGTTGATCGCCAGCGCTTTCACGCCCTTGGCCAGCAGCACGTCGATCTGATCGTTCTGTTTGGACTGGTCGTTCTGCGAGTCATTCATCAGCAGGGTAACGTCCGGTGAAGCCTTGGCGTCTTTCTCGATCGCCTTACGCACCACCGACATGAAGTTGTCGTCGTATTTGTAAATCGTGACGCCAATACGGGTATCAGCATGGGCTGCGGCGCCAAACATCATGGCAGCGGCCATGGCGGCCAGGGTGAAAACCTTCTTATTCATTGTCAGTCTCCGGTTCTGTGTAGGGTATTACTCGTCTTTGAGCCAATGGTCACCGGCAGTGCGTACACCCCAGGCCTGGCGATTTCCACTCAACACCTGTCGTCCGTGGATCTTGTTATTTCCGAGAAATGCTGTGTCAGCGCGAGATAAAGGTTGCAGCGGCAAGGGCCTTTGCGCCGGAAAACGCCTAGAGCATAGACGGCGCGATGTTAATATTCTGTGAATTTTCTCACAGATTGAAAACGGTTACACAAGATTAAATCGTCAGAGAGTGACCGTCGCCTCACTTTGCCAGGGGGCGACAGAATGGCGCCGCACCAGCGTCGGCATGAACAGGTGAGCGGCCTGCGGCTCCGCCAGGCCTGCTGCGCCCTGCAACGCCAGCTCGGTCGCCAGCGTGGCCATCGAGACGATCGGGTAGCGCACCGTGGTGAGCTTGGGGATGGTATAACGCGCGATGGGGATGTCGTCGAAGCCGATCAGCGAGAAATGCTGCGGCACCGTGATACCGTTTTCTTTCAACACCGCCATAGCGCCGGCGGCCATAGCGTCGTTGTAGGCGAACACCGCGCTCAGCTGTAAGTTGCGCCCCAGCAGCTCGACCATCGCCGCCTCGCCGCCCTGCAGATCCGGCGAACCGTAGGCACGCCAGTTGTCGGGCGTGGCCAGCCCGGCGGCGGCCATCGCCTGCGCATAGCCCTGCTGGCGCAGCGGCCCGTCTTCGATCGGGTGATTGGAGCCCAAATAGCCGATGCGCCGGTGGCCCTGCGACAGCAAAAGACGCATCGCCATTTCTGCGCCGCAGACGTTATCCAGCCCGACGCAACGCGGCTCATAGCCGGGGATAATCCGGTTGATCAGCACCATGCCCGGCACCTGCTCCAGAAAACCGATCAGCTCGGCGTCGCTCAGGGCTTTGGCGTGAACAATCAGGGCGTTACAGCGCTGGCGGATCAGCACTTCGATCGCGTGGCGCTCTTTGTCCGCCTGATGATAGCTGTTGCCGATCAGCAGATACTTGTGGTGTTTCTGCGCCACCGTGTCTACCGCTTTCACCAGCGCGCCGAAGAACGGATCGGAGACGTCCATCACCACCACGCCCAACGTATCGCTGCTTTGGGTCGCCAACGCCTGCGCGTTGGCATTGGGGCGATAGCCCAGATCCGCCACCGCCTGCAGCACCTGCTCGCGCGTCTCTTTGCTGGTCAGCGCGCTGTGGTTCAGCACGCGGGAGACGGTCGCCACGGAGACCCCGGCGCGTTTCGCCACGTCGCGAATGGTGATCGGATGAACTGGAGGCATGCGGGATCCTGAAATCGGGGTAGTGGCCGGTGGCGCTATCCTACCCCGATTGGCACGCTGCTCTGCGTGAATTACGTCACAGGAAAGAAAACGTTTACATACATTTTTTTAACCTGCCGACGGGCGCTCACTTCAGCGCTTTGGCTTCCGCTTCACCGGCGGCCAACTGCGTCAGTTTGCGCCACAGCCATTCCATCGGCCCCTGCTCGAAGTAACGCAGCCACAGTGCGGAAAAGACCAGGTTGACCAACCAGACCAGCGGCACAAACGCCAACAGCTGAAGCCGGTCAAACTGCTCATAGAGGCCGAAACGATAAAACAGCGTGGTGCAGATCAGCGTTTGCAGCAGGTAGTTGCTTAACGCCATACGCCCCACCAGGGTCAGCCAGCGAGCGATGCGCAGGCGCGACAGCGCGGGCCAGAAACCGTAACATAGCGCCAGATAGCCCATCGCCTGCAGCGGGGCGCCCAGCTCGCGCGGCACCTGCAGCAGGAAACCGCTCCAGCGATAGTCCCAGTGCACCTGCCATTGCAGCGCCACCGCCGGCAGTTGGATCAGCACCGAAAGCGGCAGCAGCCACGCCGCCTGCCGCAGGTAATAGCCGGAGGAATAGCTGCCGCGCAGCCAGCCGCTGCGCATCAGCCCGGCGCCGAACAGCATCAGCCCCGCCAGCTCCCAGCCATACTGCGCGCCGATGGCCAGCAGGCTGGACGAGAGCAGATCGGCGCGGCTGCGCCAGGCTTCGAAACCGCCCTGCAGCTTCCAAAACTTCTCGTACTGCAACTCCGCCACACCCGGCTGCCAGAAGCTGCCCGGCTCACCGTGCGAGACAAAACCGAGCAGCAGCAGCACCGCCACGCCAATCAGGTACAGCACGACGCCGGTTTTCAGCAGTTGGAAGGTTTCTTTGGCCTCGCGGATCATGCGCCAGCACACCAGGCCGATCAGCCCGTAGGCCAGCAGAATGTCACCGTCCCACAGGAAGATGGCGTGCGCGAGGCCGAACAACACCAGCCACGACAGCCGCGCACGGATCCAGCTTTTGCCGCGCCGCAGCAGCATTTGCAGCCCGGCGCCGAACAGCAGCGCGAACATCGCCAGGAACTTGGCCTGGGCGAAGATATCCAGCAGCGCCCAGGTCCAGGCATCGCGCGATGACGGCATCCCCAGATAGGCCGGATTGAGGTAGGCGGCCTTCGGCAAGCCGAAGGCGCTGATGTTCAGCAATAAAATGCCGAGGATGGCGATGCCGCGCACGCAGTCCAGCGTGGCAATGCGCGGCAGAGGATGACTGTTCATTTTTTATCGCTGTCTTCCGCTCATGAAAAAGGCGCCCGCAGGCGCCTGTTGTCGTCTTGCGGGTCGCCCCGCAACGCCATCACCCCTGGTGATGACGCACCGCACGCAGGAACTCCTGGCGGGTATTCTGGCTGGACTTGAACAGCCCCCCCAGCGAGGTGGTGGTGGTGGCGCTGGTCGCGTCGCGAATACCGCGCGCCTTGACACAATAATGGACCGCATCGATCGATACCGCCACGTTATTGGTGCCGAGCAGAGTCTGCAGCGCCACCAGGATCTGCTGGGTCAGGCGCTCTTGCACCTGCGGACGCTGGGAGAAGAACTGCACGATGCGGTTGATCTTCGACAGGCCGATCACCGAGTCTTTCGGGATATAGGCCACGGTGGCCTTGCCGTCGATGGTGACGAAGTGGTGTTCACAGGTGCTGGTCAGCGTGATATCGCGCACCGTCACCATCTCATCCACTTTCATCTTGTTCTCGATGACGGTGATTTTCGGGAAGTTGGCGTAGTCCAGCCCGGAGAAGATCTCGTCGACATACATTTTGGCGATGCGATGCGGCGTTTCCGCCAGGCTGTCATCGGACAGATCGAGATTCAGCAGCTGCATGATTTCGGTCATGTGCTCTTTGATGCGACGCTTGCGCGTTTCGCGATCCAGCACTTCCCCGCGCAGCGGTGTCTCCAGACCACGCTCTTCCAGTGCCGCATGCACCAGCGCGGCTTCTTTACTTAATGATGTCATGTATTTGTTCTCCTGCGGACGGAACCCGCCGGCGGCCCGATAGGGCGTGCGGCCGGCGAATTGCTTGCTCTCGTGACGGCAGAGTTTTCGTGGTGGATAACGTGAACCCGGTCAAGATTTTGCCCCCACTGTAGATGAGAGCGCGGCGATTATCCAGCGATAGTGCTTCATCCGCAGGTGAAATATTCGCATTTAGCACAATCAGGCCGGCTGCGGGTTTCCATGCGTTTTGTATGGATTTTAATCACCGAGTCGCCGTTTTTTGCGCCAACCGCCGCGCCGGGGTATTCACCACCAGCCCTCCGGCCGCCAACAGCGCCGCCACCGCCACATACAGCGCCGGCTCCAGCCGATGGGTCAAGGCGGTCGACAGCGCCGACAGCATCGGCCCGACCAGTTGGCCGATCGCATAACCGGTGGTCAGCAATCCGGCCATGTAACGCGCATGACGCGGCGCCAGCTCACGCCCGTGCTGAAGAGCAAGCTGCACCACGCAGAGGAAACCGCCGCCGGTCAGCAACGCCCCAAGCGCCAGGCCGGCCACGCCCGGCACCACTTCGGCGCTCAGTACGCCGAGCGCCTGTATCCACAGCGTGATCGCCAGCCGGGTCTGAGTGGTCAGCCGATGGCGGGTCAGAATGCCGATGACAATCCCCAGCACCGCCGCACCGCCGAACACCGGCCAGACGAACTGCGCGAACAGGCTGGCGGGAAAGCGCGCCGCCGCCATCTGCGACAAGAAGGTCGCCGGCAGGATATAGCCGAAGCCGGCCAGGCTGTAGCTCCACACCAGGCGTTTGAGCGCCGGCGTCAGCAGCAGCGGCTCCGGGGCCACGTCCGGGCGATGCAGCTCGCCGCTGCGCGGCAGAAAGGCGCTAATCCCCCCGACCAGCACCAGCGCCAGCCCGCCATACACCAACCAGGCCTGCGCCGCCGTCAGCCCCAGCGCGTTGATGCCCACCGCCAGCATGCCGCTGAGAAAGATGCCGGCGCCCGGTCCGGCGAACACCGCCGCGCTCAGCGCCGGCCGGCCGTAGTGCGCCAACCGCTCATTGGTCCAGGCCGCCACCAGCACCATCGCCCAGCCGCTGGCCCAGCCGATGACGAAGCGCAGCGCGCCGTGCGTCCATTCATCCTGCGCCAGCGCCGACAGTAGCGTCAGCGCCATCGCGCCCCATACGCCCAGCCACAGGCGCCGCTCGACGTGGCGCGTAGCGCGCATCGCGTCGTAGGCGCCGCATAGGTAGCCCAAATAGTTGATCGCCGCCACCAGCCCGGCACCGGTCAGGCTGAACTGATGTTCCGCGATCATCAGCGGCACCTGAGGGGTGAAAGCGAAGCGGCCAATGCCCATCGCCACGATCAGCGCGGCAAACCCGCTCAAGGCAATACGTAAAGCCATATCGGCATCCAAAAGGTTAAAAGAAAGTTGCCAGTATCATGCCGCAGTATTAAACTCACAAAAACTGAATAATACTAATCAAGTTCATCACGAAACGAGAACATTATGGATCTGACCCAGCTTCGCATGTTCTGCTGCGTAGCGGAAACCGGCTCGGTCGCCCGCGCCGCCGAGCAGCTGCACCGCGTGCCGTCGAATCTGACCACCCGGCTGCGCCAGCTCGAGCAGGAGCTGGGCGCCGATCTGTTTATCCGCGAAAAACAGCGCCTGCGCCTGTCGCCGATGGGCCATAACTTTCTGTGCTACGCCAACCGCATCCTGGCGCTGAGCGACGAGGCGATGAGCATCACCCACGCCGGCGAACCGGCGGGCAACTTCGCCCTCGGCTCGATGGAGAGCACCGCCGCCACCCGCCTGCCCTCGCTGTTGGCGGCTTATCACCAGCGCTTCTCGCAGGTTTCACTGTCGCTGACCACCGGCACCTCCGGCGAAATCGCCGATCGGGTGCGCGCCGGCACGCTGGCGGCGGCGCTGGTCGACGGCCCGGTGCCTTATGACGAGTTGAACGGCTGTATCGCCTATCCTGAACATATGGTGGTGATCTCCTGTCTCGATCACGCGCCGATCCACAGCGCCAAAGACGCCAACGGCGAGACGCTGTTCGCCTTTCGCGCCAGCTGCTCTTACCGCCTGCGGCTGGAGGCCTGGTTCAAGCGCGAAGGCGCGCGGCCGGGGCAGATCATGGAGATCCAGTCCTATCACGCCATGCTGGCCTGCGTCGCCAGCGGCGCCGGGCTGGCGATGATCCCGCATTCGGTGCTCAGCCTGCTGCCGGGCCATGAGCGGGTTCGGGTTCATACCCTGCCGCCGGACGTGGCCGACACCGCCACCTGGCTGCTGTGGCGCCGCGACGCGTTCGGGCCGAACGTGCGCGCGCTGAAAGAATTGATTATTGAACAGACGGAAACCGCCGCTGTTGATGAAAGCACCCCCAACGATTTATCAGACGTTAGCGATATCGCCTGATTTAAAAGAAAACCACTGAGGAGACTATGATGGAGATGATCAAAACCCGCGCCGCCGTTGCCTGGGGCCCGAACCAGCCGCTGAAGATTGAGGAAGTCGATCTGATGCCACCGCAAAAAGGCGAAGTGCTGGTGCGGATCGTCGCTACCGGCGTCTGCCATACCGACGCCTACACCCTGTCCGGCAAAGATCCGGAAGGCGTGTTCCCGGCGATCCTCGGCCATGAGGGCGGCGGCGTGGTGGAAGCGGTCGGTGAAGGCGTCACCAGCGTGGCGGTCGGCGACCACGTGATCCCGCTCTACACCCCGGAGTGCGGCGAGTGCAAATTCTGTAAATCCGGCAAGACCAACCTGTGCCAGGCGATCCGCGCCACTCAGGGCAAAGGCCTGATGCCGGACGGCACCACCCGCTTCTTCAAGGACGGCAAACCGATCTTCCACTACATGGGCACCTCCACCTTCTCCGAATACACCGTGGTGCCGGAAATTTCACTGGCGAAAATCAACAAGGAAGCGCCGTTGGAGGAAGTGTGCCTGCTGGGCTGCGGCGTCACTACCGGCATGGGCGCGGTGATCAACACCGCCAAAGTGCAACCGGGCGACACCGTGGCGATCTTCGGCCTGGGCGGCATCGGCCTGTCGGCGATCATCGGCGCGCAGATGGCCGGCGCGGGCCGCATCATCGGCATCGACATCAACACCAGCAAGTTCGATCTGGCGCGCAAGCTGGGTGCCACCGATCTGATCAACCCGAAAGACTATGACAAACCGATTCAGGAGGTGATCGTCGAGCTGACCGACGGCGGCGTCGACTTCTCCTTCGAGTGCATCGGCAACGTCAACGTGATGCGTTCCGCGCTGGAATGCTGCCACAAGGGCTGGGGGGAATCGGTGATCATCGGCGTCGCGGGCGCCGGCGAAGAGATCTCGACCCGGCCGTTCCAGCTGGTCACCGGCCGCGTCTGGCGCGGCTCGGCATTCGGCGGCGTCAAGGGCCGTTCGCAGCTGCCGGGCATCGTCGAGTGCTATCTGGACGGCGAATTCGCGCTGAACGACTTTATCACCCACACCATGGGGCTGGAGCAGATCAACGAAGCGTTCGATTTGATGCACGAAGGCAAATCGATCCGCACCGTCATCCACTTCGACCAATAAGCCAGGAGGCAGAGATGACGTTGTCATTGGAACTTCTCGAAGAGCACCGCATGTTCGGCGGCTGGCAACAGCGTTATCGCCACGCGGCGCAGAGCCTGAATTGCAACATGACATTCAGCATCTACCTGCCGCCGCCGCGCGATGATAACCCGCCGCCGGTGCTGTACTGGCTGTCGGGGCTGACCTGCAACGACGAGAACTTCACGTTGAAAGCCGGCGCGCAGCGCATCGCCGCCGAGCTGGGCCTGGTGCTGGTGATGCCGGACACCAGCCCGCGCGGCGACGAGGTGCCGAACGATGAAGGCTACGATCTGGGCCAGGGCGCCGGATTCTACCTGAACGCCACCCAGGCGCCGTGGGATCGTCACTTCCGCATGTACGACTACATCAGCGCCGAACTGCCGGCGCTGATCGAACAGCACTTCAGCGTCAGCGATCGTCAGTCAATCTTCGGCCACTCGATGGGCGGCCACGGCGCGCTGATGATGGCGTTTCGCAATCCGCAGCGCTTCCGCTCGGTATCGGCCTTCGCGCCGATCGTCAATCCGTGCCAGGTGCCGTGGGGCCGCAAAGCCTTCACCGCCTATCTGGGCAGCGACGAAAGCCAGTGGCTGCAGTACGACAGCTGCCATCTGCTGGCCAGCGGCGCGGAGAAAATGCCGGTCCTTATCGATCAGGGCGACGACGACCAGTTCCTGGCCGATCAGCTGCAGCCGGCGCGGCTGGCCGAACTGGCGCGCCAGCGCGACTGGCCGCTGACGCTGCGCATTCAGCCGGGGTACGATCACAGTTACTTCACCATCGCCACCTTCGTGGAAGATCACCTGCGCTTCCACGCCGAGCACCTGTTCCGTTAATAAAAAAATCCGGGCGGTTAATAAAACGCCCGGATTTATTTAAAAACCATCAATCAGAAAATCGATGGCAGCTTTATTTGATTCCTGTGCTCATTGGCATTACCAACGGCCTTGCCGAGCTGTGAAATACGTACGGCAGCCATCTCATGGGTCATAACGAGAAACTTTTCGCCGTTTACCTCAATCTCCGGGCACAGGCGTGCAGAAATTTTAACCCTGACGTTATCCAATGCATAAAGAGGGATCATTAACCGGGTCGAGAGGGCATCAATAAGATCGCTTTGAACGTCCAGTAAGTAGGGATAGGCTGATGCCGGATACGTATTGTCATATACGGTAAACTGCATATTCAAAATGTCCGATATTCATCAGACAACAAACCATTTTCTTCAGTGATACGATTAAGTTCTTCTAACGCCGCGCGATTTTGCTCGCGCCACTGTTGAATCTCAATATCCCTGACACGGACGCTCAATGCGTCTGTCAATACGGATGACACATTGACGCCCAGGGATTTTGCGCGCTGGAAAAGGTCGCGATCGATGGTTACGTTGACTGTCTTTTTCGTCACATTGTTATTTGCCATATCCATACCTCATCCCTGTAATATACGCGGGTCAAATTTCCATCAATTATACTCGTAAACAGGGGTATGCCAATTCAGCGATACCCTCACCCCTTCAGTTTCGGATCCAACGCGTCGCGCAATCCGTCGCCCAACAGGTTGAAGGCCAGCACGGTGATGAATATCGCCAGGCTGGGGAAGATCGCCACGTGCGGCGCGATCACCATATCGGCGCGCGCCTCGTTAAGCATCGCTCCCCACTCCGGCGTCGGCGGCTGGGCGCCCAGGCCCAAAAACGACAGGCTGGCGGCGGTGATGATCGAGGTGCCGATGCGCAGGGTGAAATAGACCACGATCGAAGACAGGGTGCCCGGCAGGATGTGCCGCAGGATGATGGTCCCGTCCGAGGCGCCGATGCTGCGCGCCGATTCGATATAGGTCAGGTGCTTCAGCACCAGCGTATTGCCGCGCACCAGGCGGGCGAAGGCCGGAATGCTGAAGATCGCCACCGCAACGATCACGTTGGCCATGCCGCTGCCCATGATCGCCACCACGCCGATCGCCAGCAGAATGCCGGGAAACGCAAACAGTACGTCGCAGACGCGCATGGTGAGGCGATCCCACCAGCCTTCATAGTAGCCGGCCAGCAGCCCCAGCAAGGTGCCGATCGCCCCGCCCGCCAGCACCGAGAACACCCCGGCCGCCAGCGAAATGCGCGTGCCCATCAGGATGCGGCTGAAGATATCGCGCCCGAGGGAATCCACCCCCAGCCAGTGCATCAGCGAAGGCCCTTCGTTCAGCCGGTCGTAATCGAAATAGTTTTCCGCATCGAACGGTGCCAGATAAGGCGCCAGCAGCGCCGCCGCAATCAGCAGCAGCACCAGCAGGCCGGCGACCAGCGCCGCCCGCTGGCGACGAAAACGCCGCCAAAACTCGCTCCACGGCGTGCGTACCGCGTTGGGGTCGATAAGCGGCATCGCCTTCAGTGCGGCGTTGCGCCGCCAATGCTTAATCATGCCGCATCCTCATTGATAACGAATCGCCGGGTTGATCGCCGCGTACAGCATATCCACCAGCAGGTTGATCAGGATGAACTCCAGCGAGAACAGCAGCACCTCAGCCTGGATCACCGGGTAATCGCGCATCTCCACCGAGTCCACCAGCAAGCGCCCCAACCCCGGCCAGTTGAACACCTTCTCCACCACGATCGAACCGCCGAGCAGGAAGCCGAACTGCAGCCCCATCATGGTCACCACCGGGATCATCGCGTTGCGCAGGCCGTGTTTCATCACCACCACGCTTTCCCGCACGCCCTTGGCGCGCGCGGTGCGCATGTAGTCCTCCTGCAGCACCTCGACGAACGAAGCGCGGGTGAAGCGCGCCATCACCGCCGCCACCGCCGCCCCCAGGGTGATCGAAGGCAGAATGTAGTGCCGCCAGCTGTCGGCGCCCACCGTCGGCAGCCACCCCAGTTCGACCGAGAACACCTGCATCAGCAGCATGCCGAGCGCAAAGGCCGGGAACGAGATCCCCGACACCGCCAGCGTCATGCCGAGGCGATCCGGCCAGCGGTTGCGCCACACCGCCGACACCACGCCGATCGCCAGGCCGAACGCCACCGCCCACAGCATGCTGGTGACAGTCAGCCAGAAGGTCGGCATAAAGCGCGAGGCGATCTCTTCGCTCACCGGGCGTTTGGACACCATCGAGATGCCGAAGTCGCCCCGCAGCGCGTTGACGAAAAAGTGCGCGAACTGCTGCGGCAGCGGCTTATCCAGCCCCAAATCCTTGCGCACCAGCTGCACCACCGCCTCGTCGGCCTCCGGCCCCGCCGCCAGCCGCGCCGGATCGCCCGGCAACAGGTGAACGAACAGGAACACCAGCACCGCCACGATCAGCAGCGTCGGGATCAGGCCCAGCAGTCGTTTCAGAAAATAATTGAGCATCTCATTCCTTCCCCCGCCCGCCGCCGCTTGGCCACGGGCGGGGATGGGCGCCTTATTTCAGATCGGCGTTATCAAAGTTGAACGAGGTATCCGGCATCACGTAGAAGCCGCTCAGCTGCTTGCTGTTGGCCGACAACAGACGTTCGGTCGCCAGGAAGATCCAGGGCGCGTCGGCCCAGATGCGATCCTGCGCGTCCTGATACAGTTTCTGCTTCTCGGCGCGATCGGTGGTCGCCAGCGCGTCGGTCAGATCCTTGTCCACCTGCGGATTGCTGTAGAACGCGGTGTTGAACTGCTTCGGCGGCGCCGCCTGAGTGGAGAACAGCGGCGACAGCGCCCAGTCCGCTTCCCCGGTCGAGGCCGACCAGCCGGTGTAGAACAGCCGCACGCCGGTGTCTTTCACCCCGACGCTCTCCACCTGCGCCGCGCGCTGCCCGGCATCCATCGCCGTCACCGTCACTTTCACCCCCACCTGCGCCAGCTGCTGTTGGGTGAACTGCAGCACTTTCTGCGCGGTGCTGTGGTTGTGGGAAGACCACAGCGTGGTGGTGAAGCCGTTCGGGTAGCCGGCCTCTTTCAGCAGCTCGCGCGCCTTGGCCGGATCGTACGGCCACGGCTTATAGCGGGCGGCGAAATCGATCGCCGGCGGCACCGGCCCTTCCGCCGGCACCGCGTAACCGGCGAACGCCACCTTGATCAGCGCGTCCTTGTTGATGGCGTAGTTCAGCGCCTGGCGCACCTTCGGGTTGTCGAACGGCTTTTGAGTGACGTTCATGCTGATGTAACGCTGCAGGATCGACGGCGCGGCCACCACGTCCAGCTTGGCGTTGCCTTCCAGCACCTTGGCCTGCTCGTAAGGGATCGGGAAGGCGAAGGTCGCCTCGCCGGTCTGCAGCATCGCCGCGCGGGTGTTGTTATCCACCACCGGGCGCCAGGTGATGCTGTCGAGCTTCGGCAGCCCCGGCTGCCAGTAGCCGTCGAACTTCTTCACCTTGACGAAATCGGTCTGGTTCCAGGTCACGAACTGATACGGCCCGGTGCCGACCGGGTGGAAACCGATCTCCTTACCGTATTGTTTCAGCGCCGCCGGCGAGATGATCGCCGCCGCCGGGTGCGCCAGATTGTTGACGAACGCCGAGAACGGCGCCTTCAGCACGATCTTCACCGTATTGGCGTCCACCGCCTCGGTTTTGTCGATCATCTTGAACAGGTTGTAGCGCTTGAGGTGGCTGTCCGGGTTGCTGGCGCGGTCGAGGTTGACTTTCACCGCCTCGGCGTTGAACGCGGTGCCGTCGTGGAATTTAATGCCCTGGCGCAGTTTGACGGTGTAGGTCAGGCCGTCTTTGCTGACCTCATAGCTGTCCGCAAGCACGTTCACCAGCTTCATGTCCTTATCAAAGCCGAACAGCCCCTGATAGAAAGACTTGGCCACCGCCTGCGACAGCGTGTCGTTGGCGTCGTAAGGATCGAGGGTGGTGAAGTTGGAGGCCACGGCGATCACCGCGTCCTTCGCCGCCCAGACCGGGCCGGTCCCCGCCGCCAGCAGTACGGCGGCCAACAGCGCATTGCGTTTGAATGTGTGCTTCATGTCGCTTGTCTCTCCTGAGGTCTTTAAAAAGCACCGGCGATCGGGTGGCGGGCGACAAAGTGCCCGGCGCCAACCTGCACCAGCGGTGCGGTAACGGGTTCATCGCCCAGCGCGCGCACCGGGCTGGGGATCTCATCGGCCGGCAGCGGCTGCCGTTTGTGGGCGTGAGCGGGATCGGCCACCGGCACCGCCGCCATCAGCTTGCGGGTGTAGGGATGCTGCGGATTGTCGAACACCGCCTGCCGCGGGCCGATCTCGACGATCTGCCCGAGGTACATCACCGCCACCCGGTGGCTGATCCGCTCCACCACCGCCATGTCGTGCGAAATGAACAAGAAAGCGATGCCGAATTCGCGCTGCAGATCGAGCAACAGATTGACGATCTGCGCCTGAATCGACACGTCCAGCGCCGAGACCGCCTCATCGGCGATCACCACTTTCGGGTTCAGCGCCAGCGCGCGCGCGATGCAGATGCGCTGGCGCTGACCGCCGGAAAATTCGTGCGGGTAGCGGCGCGCATGTTCCGGCAACAGGCCGACGCGTTCCAATAGCCAGGCCACCCGCCGTTCCGCCTCGCGGCCGCGCATCACGTCGTGCACCAGCAGCGGCTCCATGATGGAGAAACCGACCGTCAGGCGCGGATCGAGCGAGGCGTAAGGATCTTGAAAAATGAACTGAATATCGCGCCGCAGGTGCTGCAGCGCCGATCCCTTCAACCGATCGATTCGCCGCCCGGCGAAGGTGATGGTGCCGCTTTGGCTGTCCACCAGCTTCAGCAAAGAGCGCCCGGTGGTGGACTTGCCGCAGCCGGACTCGCCCACCAGCCCCAGCGTCTCGCCGGGGTAAAGATCGAAACTGACGTTTTCCACCGCGTGCACCCGGCGAGTGACCCGATTGAACAGCCCGCCGCGCAGATCAAAACGCGTGACCAGATGCTCCACCCGCAGGATCGGCGCGGCGTTTAACGGCACGGTATCCTGCGGCGCGGCATCCCCTTCGCCATCCGGCAGCGGAAACTTCGCCGGCAGCGGCCGATCGGCCATCGCCCCCAGCTTCGGCACCGCCGCCAACAGCGCCCGGGTATAGGCCTGCTGCGGCGTGGCAAACAGCTCTCGCACCCGATTTTGTTCCACCTGCTCACCTCGGCGCATCACCAGCACCCGGTCAGCGATCTCCGCCACCACGCCCATGTCGTGAGTGATGAAGATCACCCCCATCTGCATCTCCTGTTGCAGCACGCGGATCAGCTGCAGGATCTGCGCCTGAATGGTGACGTCGAGGGCGGTGGTGGGCTCATCGGCGATCAACAGCGCCGGCTTGCAGGAGAGCGCCATGGCGATCATCACCCGCTGGCGCATGCCGCCGGAAAGCTGGTGCGGGTAGCGCCCCAACACCTCTTTAGCCTCCGGAATACGCACCAGATCGAGCATGCGCAGCGCCTCCTGGCGCGCGCTGCGGTGATCCATGCCCTGATGCAAACGCAGCGATTCGGCGATCTGCTCGCCGACCGGAAACACCGGGTTGAGCGAGGTCATCGGTTCCTGGAAGATCATCGCCATGTCGGCGCCGCGCACCGTGCGCAGCGTGCTCTGCGAGGCGCGCGCCAGATCGAGCAGCGCGCCGTCGCGCCGGCGCAGCGTCATGGCGCCACCGACGATGCGCCCGCCGCCCTGCTCCACCAGCCGCATCAGCCCCAGTGAAGTCACCGATTTGCCGGAGCCGGACTCGCCGACGATCGCCAGCGTCTCGCTGCGATCGAGCTCGAACGACAGGTTGCGCACCGCTTCCACGGCACCTTCCGATTGAGGAAAACTGATGCTCAGATCGCGCACCGACAGCACACGCTGCGGCGGCAATGACAACCCATCGCCAACGGGCCGAAATGAAACGTCGGTCATACACCCTCCCGGTGAACGCTTAGCGATAAATCCCGACGGACGGTGCATCGCCGACATAGCCAAAACCGCGGTACATCCCCTCGCTGTTGAACGGCAGCGCGATATTGCCGTGGCGATCGACGGCGATCATGCCGCCGCTGCCGCCCAGCGCCGGCAGCTTCTCCATCACCACCCGATCGCTGGCCTCTTGCAGGCTGAGGCCGCCGTATTCGATCAGGGCGGAGACGTCATAGGCCGCCACGCCGCGCATGAAGATTTCGCCGGTGCCAGTGCTGGAGACCGCCACCGTGGCGTTGTTGGCATAGCAACCGGCGCCGATGATCGGCGTGTCGCCTACCCGCCCGGCCTGCTTGTTGGTCATGCCACCGGTGGAAGTGGCGGCGGCGAGGTTGCCCAGCGCATCCAGCGCCACCGCGCCGACGGTGCCGAATTTGCGATCGGGATCGAGCGGATCGCCGGCCTGCGCCGCGCCGTCGTGATCGAGCAGCACCCGCCCCTGCTCCGCCTGGGCGCGGTGCAACTGATCAAAGCGTTCCTGGGTAAAGAAGAAGTCGGGAGTAACCATTTCCAGGCCGTGGGCGGCGGCAAACTTCTCGGCGCCTTCGGCGGCAAACAGCACGTGCTCGCTGTTTTCCAGCACCGCGCGCGCCGCCAGCACCGGGTTGCGGACGCGGCTGACGCCGGCGACGGCGCCGGCGTCGCAGGTGCGGCCGTCCATCACGCAGGCGTCCAGTTCGTGGGTGCCCTGATGGGTAAACACCGAGCCTTTGCCGGCGTTGAACAGCGGGCATTCCTCCAGCAGCCGCACCGCTTCGGTCACCGCGTCCAGCGCGCTGCCGCCCTGCGCCAGTACCGCCTGCCCGGCGGCCACGATCTCGGACAGCGCCTGGATATACTGCCGTTCTTTTTCCGCACTCAGCGCCGCCCGGGTAATTGCGCCCGCGCCGCCATGAATGGCAATCACTGGTTTGCTCATTTGCCTGACACCCTGTGTTAATCCCGCCGTTGCGCAGCGAATAAGCTGAGCGCGGTATCATTATTATTCAGTCTTTTTCGACTCTATTTAGTCCTACAGTGGAAGTACAGCATAACGTCCACGTCCCGCTTTTAGCGTAGCGCGCTTAGACCATTTCGCACCTTGAAATAGCTTATTGGAATAAAAACAGCAGGTTATAAAAAGCGGCAAACCGCTGACAGTGCGGCTGGGATTATTGGTAATTTCGCGAGAGGAAATAGCAGCATGGCGTAATGAAATAAACGTTCGCGCTGAGTCACGCTTATTGTGGCGCCCGACCTGCTGTTTTTTTCCCCGGCCGGGCGCAGATGATCCGACGATTAAAAACCCGAGCCGGGCTGCCGTAAAAAGGCCTCTTCTTCCGGCGTGCTGATGCGCCCCAATATTGCGTTGCGATGCGGGTAGCGGCCGAAACGATCGATGATCGCCTTATGCCGTAGCTCGAACTCCAGCTGGTCGCCGTTATTAAGCTCGGTATATAACACCAGCGCCTGCTGGTGGATCAGCGGTGATTCCGAATGCATGAACGGCAGATAAAGGAAGCCGCGCTGCTCACGGCTCAGCCGTTCGCACTCGCCGCTGCGGATCGCCTCCTGCGCCAGGACCAGCGCCATGCCGTCGCAGGCGAACGACTGCGGCGTGCCGCGAAACAGGTTACGGCTGAACTGATCGAGCACGATCACCTCCGCCAGGCGCCCTTCGATGGTGTCGCGCCAGTGCGCCAGTTCCCCCGCCGCCGCCGCCCGCCAGATTTCGCCGAAGCGGCTATGCAGCAGACGATCGAAATCATCGTCCTTTTTGAACCACATCACCGGTTCGATCTCGTCGAACCAGAACTCGATAACCTGTTTATGCATCATGATCCTCCTCTGTTTTACGCAGTTTATACCCGTTCACGCTTCCGGCGCAGTGCGAAAGATGGCGGGCATACCCCGTTCTCCCCCCCGGCGTTCTCTGCCATAATAGCCGCACTTTGTCGCTATCATTGCGCACCCTGATTACGGAGTTCCCCTTATGGATCATTGCCATACTTCCGATCTCATCTCCCTGGAGCAAGCGCTGGAAAAAATGCTCGGGCAGATCGCCCCGCTGCAACAGACCGAATCCGTCGCGCTGACCGCCGCCGCCGGCCGCATCACCGCCGCGCCGGTGGTCTCACCGCTCGACGTGCCGCCGTTCGCCAACTCGGCGATGGACGGCTATGCGGTACGCCTCGCCGATCTGGCGGCCAATGCGCCGTTGCCGGTCGCCGGGAAAGCCTTCGCCGGCGCGCCGTTCGACGGCCAATGGCCGGCCAACAGCTGCGTGCGCATCATGACCGGCGCGCCGATCCCGGCCGGGGCGGAAGCGGTTGTCATGCAAGAGCAGGCCGAAGTGAGCGACCAGGGCGTGCGTTTTACCGCCCCGGTAGAAGCCGGCCAGAATATCCGTTTAGCGGGTGAAGACATTCGCCAAGGCGCCAGCGTGTTGCCGGCCGGCGTGAAGCTGGGCGCCGCGCAGCTGCCGCTGCTGGCTTCGCTCGGCGTCGCCGAAGTGCAGGTGATGCGTAAGCTGAAGGTCGCGGTGTTCTCCACCGGCGACGAACTGCAGCCGGTCGGCCAGCCGCTGCAGGCAGGCCAGATCTACGACACCAACCGCTTCGCGGTGCGCCTGATGCTGGAGCAGATGGGCTGTGAAGTGCTCGATCTCGGCATTATCCGCGACGATCGCGATGCGCTGCGCGCCGCCTTCGAACAAGCGGACAGCCAGGCCGACGTAGTGATCAGCAGTGGTGGCGTCTCGGTCGGCGAAGCCGACTACACCAAACAGATGCTCGACGAACTGGGCCAGGTCAGCTTCTGGAAGCTGGCGATCAAACCCGGCAAACCGTTCGCCTTCGGCAAACTGGGCCACGCCTGGTTCTGCGGCCTGCCGGGCAACCCGGTTTCCGCCGCCCTGACCTTCTACCAGCTGGTGCAACCGCTGCTGGCGAAGCTGGCCGGCCACAGCGACTGGCGCCTGCCGCCGCGCCTGCGCGCCCGCGCGCTGACGCCGCTGAAGAAATCGCCGGGCCGCCTCGATTTTCAGCGCGGCGTATTCAGCAGCAACGCCGCGGGCGAACTGGAGGTGAGCACCACCGGCCACCAGGGCTCGCACGTCTTCAGCTCCTACAGCCAGGGCAACTGTTTCATCGTGCTGGAGCGCGAACGCGGTTCGGTGGCGGCGGGTGAAACGGTGGAGATCGAGCCGTTCAACGCCCTGCTGAGGAGCTGAACATGCTGCCGGAATTGACCGACGCCGAAGCGCTGCGCTACAACCGCCAGATCGTGCTGCGCGGCTTTGACTTCGACGGCCAGGAGAAACTGAAGGCCGCCCGCGTGCTGATCGCCGGACTGGGCGGGCTGGGCTGCGCCGCCGCGCCATATCTGGCGGCGGCCGGCGTCGGCCATCTGGTACTGGTGGATTTCGACACCGTCTCGCTCTCCAACCTGCAGCGCCAGATCCTGCACCGCGACGATCGCATCGGCCAGAGCAAAGTCGCCTCCGCCAGGCAGGAGCTGAGCGCCATCAATCCGCATATCCGCATCGATGCCATCGACGGCCGGCTGGAAGATGACGCGGTCGCGGCAGAGATCGCCGCCTGCGATCTGGTGCTGGACTGCACCGACAACGTGGCGGCGCGCGACGCGCTGAACCGCCTGTGCCACGCACAGCGCAAGCCGCTGGTTTCCGGCGCTGCGATCCGCATGGAAGGTCAGCTCAGCGTGTTCACCTATCAGCCGGGCGAGCCCTGCTACCGCTGCCTGAGCCGGCTGTTCGGCGACAGCGCCCTCACCTGCGTTGAAGCGGGCGTGATGGCGCCGCTGGTCGGCACTATCGGCACCCTGCAGGCGATGGAAGCCATCAAGCTGCTGGCCGACTACGGTCAACCGCTGCACGGCAAACTGTTGATGTTCGATGCGATGAGCATGCAGTTCCGCGAGATGAAGCTGCCGAAAGACCCACACTGTGAGGTGTGCGGCGGGGAATGACGGATAAAAAAAGGGCGGGATAATTCCCGCCCTGATGCGTTGCCGCGAGGGTTACACGATACCCTGGCTGCGCAGATAGTCTTCGTAGTTGCCGGTAAAGTCGATCACCTTGTTCGGGGTGATTTCCAGAATGCGCGTCGCCAGCGAGCTGACGAACTCACGGTCGTGGGAGACGAAGATCAGCGTGCCTTCGTACATCTCCAGCGCCATGTTCAGCGATTCGATGGATTCCATATCCAGGTGGTTGGTCGGTTCGTCCATCACCAGAATATTCGGGCGCTGCATCATCAGCTTGCCGAACAGCATGCGGCCCTTCTCACCACCGGACAGCACCTTCACTTTTTTCTTGATGTCGTCCTGGCTGAACAGCAGACGGCCCAGCACGCTGCGCACCGCCTGCTCGTCGTCTTTTTCCTGCTTCCACTGGCTCATCCAGTCGAACACGCTCAGGGTGTCGTCGAACTCGTATTCGTGATCCTGCGCGTAGTAACCGATACGGGCGTTTTCTGACCACTTGACGGTGCCGCTGTCCGGCTGCGCGTCGCCCACCAGCGTTTTCAGCAGGGTGGTTTTACCGATGCCGTTGGCGCCCAGCACCGCGACCTTCTCGCCCACTTCCACCATCAGGTTCAGCTTGCTGAACAGCGGGCCTTCGTCGAAGCCCTTGGTGAGCGCTTCCACTTCCAGCGCGTTACGGAACAGCTTCTTGTCCTGCTCGAAGCGGATGAACGGGTTCTGGCGGCTGGAGGCTTTCACCTCTTCCAGTTGGATCTTGTCGATCTGGCGGGCGCGGGAAGTGGCCTGCTTAGATTTGGAGGCGTTGGCGCTGAAGCGGCTGACGAACGATTGCAGCTCGCTGATCTGCGCCTTCTTCTTGGCGTTGTCCGCCAGCAGACGCTCGCGCGCCTGGGTGGCGGCGGTCATGTATTCGTCGTAGTTGCCCGGATAAACGCGCAGTTCGCCGTAGTCCAGATCCGCCATGTGGGTGCAGACCATGTTCAGGAAGTGACGGTCGTGCGAAATGATGATCATGGTGCTGTTGCGCTCGTTGAGCACGTTTTCCAGCCAGCGAATGGTGTCGATGTCCAGGTTGTTGGTCGGTTCGTCGAGCAGCAGGATTTCCGGATCGGAGAACAGCGCCTGCGCCAGCAACACGCGCAGCTTCCAGCCCGGCGCGATTTCGCTCATCGGGCCGTAGTGCTGCTCCACCGGAATACCCACGCCGAGCAACAGTTCGCCGGCGCGCGCTTCGGCGCTGTAGCCGTCCATTTCGCCGTAGGCCACTTCCAGATCGGCCACTTTATAGCCGTCTTCTTCGCTCATCTCCGCCATGGCGTAGATGCGGTCGCGCTCTTCCTTCACCGCCCACAGTTCGGTGTGGCCCATGATCACGGTGTCCAGCACGCTGTACTGCTCGAAGGCGAACTGATCCTGACGCAGTTTACCCAGGCGCTCGTTCGGATCGAGGAACACGTTGCCGCCGCTCGGCGCCAGATCGCCGCCGAGGATTTTCATAAAGGTGGACTTGCCGCAGCCGTTGGCGCCGATCAGGCCGTAACGGTTGCCGCCGCCGAATTTGACAGAGATGTTTTCAAACAACGGCTTGCTGCCGAACTGCATGGTGATGTTGTTAGTGCTTAACACAGCGCTCGCTCTTTATACATAGGGAATGTGATTTGGCGCGCATTATGCCACAACGGGGTGCAGAGATCGCGGGAAGTTTCGGTGACATTTTGAGCGCCTGCGGCATCCTATCCTTTTCGCAGGCAGCATAGTTGAATTAACGCGGCGGGAACTTCGCGGCAATCATCGCCGCCGTCGGCTGCACGCCGCCCAGGCTCCATTGTTCGGGCGCATGTTCATCGATTCTGACCCAAACCGACTGCCTGAACGCCGGATCGCCTCGCCCTTCTATCTCCACCAACAGATCGGTAATGCGGGACAGCAATTCGCTTTTTTGCCGTTCATCCAGCATGCCTTTCACCGTTTGCACATTAACAAATGGCATTATACTCTCCTTGAATATAGATAAGTCTAAAAACAAGACTTAGACTAGCGAAGGAAAATGCCCATGTCAAAATCTCCCGATCTCCCTACCGTTTCTCTTGCCCTGTGCGGGCTGGCGCAGGCCGCGGACCTGCTTGGCGATCGCTGGACGTTGCTGATCCTGCGCGAATCATTCTACGGCGTTCGCCGTTTTGAAGAGCTGCGCGAGAATATCGGCGCTTCGCGCCAGGCGTTGAGCAATCGTCTGAATGCCATGGTAGAACAAGAACTGTTGGCCAAACGCGCTTACCGGGAGCCGGGCGAGCGTGAGCGACATGAATATGTCTTGACGGACAAGGGACGCAGCCTGGGGCCCATCCTGGTTGCGCTGATGGCATGGGGCCACCGGCATATTCTGCATGACACCCCCCACGTTCAACTGGTGGATAAACACAGCGGGCTGCCGGTGCAGCTGGCATTTATCGATGCGCAGGCCCGCGTGGTGCCTGAAGACGCGCTGCAAATGTCGGCCGTTGAGCTCCCCCGGGCCTGACTTACGCATTCTGGTCTAAGCTTGATACCAGACTGATTTAGGACAAGGATGCTGACCCATGCCACACCTCTATAACACCGCGCTGCTGATCGGCGCCGCGCTGAGCGCCATCGCCGCCCTGCTGCATATTTGGGTGATCGCCGCCGGGCCGCGCGGCTATCGGCTGTGCGGCGCCGGCGATCGCTTCATTAAGGCGGCGGAAGCGGGTAAAAAGTTCCCGGCCGTCGTCACCGCCGGTATCGCGCTGGTGCTGTTTATTTGGGCGTTGTATGCGCTATCCGGCGCGGGCCTGATCGCGCCGCTGCCGCTTCTGCGGCCCGCGCTGTTTATCATCACCTTTATCTACCTGCTGCGCGGCGTCGCCGGCCCTTTCGCCCTGCGCGATACCGGCCGCAGCCAACGCTTTATCATCGTCAGCTCGCTGATTTGCCTCGGTTTCGGACTGGTGCATCTGCTGGGGATGATGCAGCGCTGGGGGGCGTTGGCGTAACGCCCTGTTGCTGCAATACGGCAATAAACGCCTGTGCTGCGGCGCTGCGGTAAGCGCCTTGGCGCTGCAGCAACACCGCCTGCCGAGCCGGCATGGCGTTGGCCAGCGCCACCTTTTTCAACTGCCGGTTCTCGCGCGCAATGGCGGCCGGCAACAGCGTGGCGAGCTGCCCCCGCCGCACGATCTCGACGATGGCACCCAGCGCATTGGCCTCCACCGCCACCAGCGGCCGGAAACCGAGCTGCGTGCAGTAGCGATCGATAAACTGGCGCGTGGCGAAATCGCCGCTCAGCAAGGCCAGCGGCAGATGTCGCCACTCCGCCAGCGTCAGCGGCCGACGCCGCGCAGCCAGGGGATGATCGGCGCCGACCATCAGCTCCAGCGTCTCGCTGAACAACGGCGTGGCTTCCACCTCCGCCGACTGCGCCATCTCGAAGGCAATCCCCAGATCCAACCTATCCTGCGCCAGCAACGCCTCGATCCGCTCTTGCGCCATCTCCTCAATGCTCAGCGTAATCCCCGGATAGCGGCGGTAGAACGCATCGATCGCCGGCCCCACCAGATAGGCGGTGAACGTCGGCGTCATCGCCAGCCGCAGATGGCCGCGCGCCAGCGTCGCCACGTCATGGATCGCCCGCGCGCCGGCGTCCAGATCCTGCAGCGCCAGCCGCGCATAGCGCATCCAGGCTTCACCGGCGTCGGTCAGCTGCACCCTTCTGCCGCTGCGATCGAACAGCGGCGCTCCCAGCGCATCCTCCAGCTGTTTGATCTGCTGCGACAAGGTCGGTTGCGAGACGTGCAGCGCTTCAGCGGCGCGGGTGAAACTGCCCTGTTCGGCCACGGCCAGAAAATAACGGATATGTCGCAGCAGCATAGCGCCCCAACTATTAGTAATACCTATAGCCAGCATTATAAATGGGTCTTAGACCCTATAGCCAGAAGCGTTCATCATGCCGTCATCGCTTACCCCCTGGGAGAAAAACAATGAAAGAGGTAATTGAGGGCTTCCTGAAGTTCCAGCGCGAAGCCTTTGTTGAACGCACGGCGCTGTTTCAGCGGCTGGCGACCCGCCAAAATCCGCGTACGCTGTTTATCTCGTGTTCCGACAGCCGCCTGGTGCCGGAGCTGGTCACCCAGCGCGAGCCGGGCGATCTGTTCGTTATCCGCAATGCCGGCAACATCGTGCCTTCTTTCGGCCCCGAACCCGGCGGGGTGACCGCCTCGGTCGAGTACGCGGTCGCCGCGCTGGGCGTGGAAGATATCGTGATCTGCGGCCATTCCGACTGCGGCGCGATGACCGCCATCGCCACCTGCCAATGTCTGGATCACCTGCCAACGGTCGCCGGCTGGCTGCGTTACGCCGATTCCGCCAAGGCGGTCAATCAGGCTTATCCGCACGCCTGCGACGAAGCGCGGGTCGCGTCGATGGTGCGCGAGAACGTCATCGCCCAACTCAACAACATCAAAACGCACCCTTCCGTCGCCCTGGCGCTGGATCAGGGCCGCCTGACGCTGCACGGCTGGGTCTATGACATCGCCAGCGGCGCTATCGAGGCGCTGGACGGCGAAACCCGCCGCTTCGTGCCGCTCGCCACCCATCCCGAGGTGACCGCCACGCCGGCGATCGCCCGTTTTTAAGCCAACAAAAGGAGCCAACATGACACACTCTCTGCATAACGCCGCCCCGCGCGAAGCGCTCACCGACACCATCATGGCCGCCAAGATCCGCCATAACCTGACGTTCGAAGCGCTGGCCGAGGGCACCGGCCTCAGCCTGGCGTTTGTCACCGCCGCCCTACTCGGGCAGCATGCGCTGCCGGAACCGGCAGCGCGCACCGTGGCGGCCAAGCTGGGGCTGGATGAAGAAGCGGTGCAGCTGCTGCAAACCATCCCGCTGCGCGGCAGCATTCCCGGCGGCGTGCCGACCGACCCGACCATTTATCGTTTCTATGAAATGCTGCAGGTCTACGGCTCCACGCTGAAAGCGCTGGTGCACGAGCAGTTTGGCGACGGCATCATCAGCGCCATCAACTTCAAGCTGGATATCAAGAAGGTCGCCGATCCGGACGGCGGCGAACGCGCGGTGATCACCCTGGACGGCAAATACCTGCCGACCAAACCTTTCTGATTGGCCTTGCGCCGGCGGCCCGCGTCGCCGGCAAATTGACAGCCAACCGGCCATTGGCTACATTAACTGCGCTTAAACGCCGTCCTGGCGTTTTTCACTGCCCGAGGCCTGTATGTTGGAGATTGTAACCACCCGATAGTCGCTTCCTTGCCGCATGGCGAGGGACTCTGACGTATCCGACGCGCGTTTGCGCGGGGATGCGCGTATCTGGGGTTATTACAGGATCTCCCAACATGAACATTTCCAAAGCGGAACAACGCGTGCTGCACGTGTTGGCCAAAGGCGGCTATATCGCCTTCACCCGCAACGACGCCGGTCGCGTCACCCACGTCGAATGCTACACCCGCGAAGGGCTCGGCCTGGCCGACTGCTCGCTGGCCGTTTTCACCAAGCTCAAAACCAAACGCCTGATCCTCTCTCGCCAGGGGCGCCCTTATCGCGTCACCTTCGCCGGGCTCAAGGCCGTGCGGGCGCAGCTGGATAACCGTTAATCATCGATACCGGCCGGGCAGGCAGCCCGGTCGGCACAGCGTTATTGAATCAGGATACAACCATGAACATCACGTTACGCCACGAAACGCCGGCCGACGTCGGCGCCATCGCCACCCTGACCGCCGCCGCATTCCTGCACGCCGAACACAGCAGCCACACCGAGCAGTTTATCGTCAATGCGCTGCGCGCGGCGGGAGCCCTCACCCTGTCGCTGGTCGCCGAGCACAATGGCACACCGCTCGGGCACGCGTCCGTCTCACCGGTCGCACTCAGCAACGGCGCCGTCGGTTGGTTCGGGCTGGCGCCGATATCGGTGCTGCCGGCCTGTCAGAACCTGGGGATCGGCAGCCGGCTTATTCGCCGGCTGCTGGCCGAGCTGCAGGAACGCGGCGCCGCAGGCTGCGTGGTGCTGGGCGAGCCGAGCTATTACGGCCGTTTCGGCTTCCAGGCGCAGGACGCGCTGACCCTGCCGGGCGTGCCACAAGACTACTTCCGCGCCATCGCCTTCCAGGGCGCGCTGCCGTGCGCGGAAGTCGCATTCCACAACGCGTTTAACGCCGAAGCCTAACCCTGTTGCCGGCGCCGTCATGGCGCCGGTTTTCAGTCCCGTTCGCCATAACGCAAGATAGTCATCCCTTCCTCTTCCGCCGGGGGAACAAAATACTGCGCCAGGTGCTCAAACTCCGCCTCGCTCAGTGTAAACGGGTGTTCGCCGCGCGCATTTCTCAGCGTTATCCGGTTCAGGCACTGCGCATGGCTGACGTCGAGAAAGTGCAGGCAGTGCGCGACGCCGGCCTCCTCCGCCAAGGCTTTGGCCCAGCGCCGCCTGTCCGGCGTATTCATCGGGAAATCGAGCGCCACGGACCAACCGCCGCGCAGCAGCTGAACGAGGTGCCCGCCCAGCGCCCGCCGCAACCGGTCGGAGCAGCGCGCGTAGTCTTGCAGGCTGGCCATCTCCTGTTCATACAGCGTCGCCAGCCACGCATCTTCGCTCAGCAACAGCGTTTGCGGCTGCTGGGCCAAACGCTGCGCCAACGTCGATTTGCCTGCGCCGGCCTTGCCGCACATCAGGTGTAAAACTGCAGGGTAGGTTTTCATGACGTTCTCCGGTCGTTGCCGGAAGGGGATAAAAAAACCCGCCTGCCGGCGGGTTTTTATTGGCGACACACGCGCTACCCCACCCTCTGGAGAAGGGTGATAATAATTTGCGCGAATGGGCGGTAGGATTTTTTCATAGCTAATGAATATGACAACCGTACGCCGTTGTCAATTCGCCGTCATCAATCCATGCTCTCGCACAAACTCGGTGAATAAACTCACTTTCTGCTGCACATGCCGGCGCGTCGGGTAAACCGCGAAGACCTGATGCACGTCGGCAATCTGTTCAGGGAACAGCCGCACCAGCCTGCCGGCGGCGATCTCGGGATCCGCCACGAACGACGGCAGCGAACCGATGCCCAATCCCGCCACCAACATATCCCGCAGCATCAGGCTGTTGTTGGCGATCAACCGGGGAGTGAACGCCACGCTCAGGCTCTCCTCGCCGGCGGTGAACTGCCACTGCCCCGGCCTTTCCGCCAGGGAATAGGCCAGACAGCTGTGTCGCTGTAATTCATTCGGCGTTTGCGGCATGCCGTGCTGCGCCAAATAGCCGGGCGCGGCGCAAATTCGCTGGTGCACTTCACCCAGCGCCCGGGCGATGAGGGAAGAGTCCGGCAGCCGTCGGCGAATGCGCAAGGAAATATCGAAACCAGCCGCCACTACGTCCAATACCCTGTCGTCCAGCGTCAGTTCCACCTGCAACTGCGGGTAACGTTGCATAAACAGCGGCAACAGCGGCGACAGCACCGTCAGGCCGAATGAGAGCGGCGCATTGACCCGCAGCGTGCCGGAGACCTGCTGCGCGCTGGCGGCAACCGTCTGTTCCAGCGCGTCGAACTCGCCGAGCAACCGACAGGCTTCCTGGTAATAGATCTGCCCGGCTTCGGTCAGGCTCATGCTGCGGGTGGTGCGCACGAGCAACAGCGTCCCCAGCCGGCTTTCCAACTGCTTAATCTGCTTGCTCAACGCCGCCGGCGTGATCGCCAGATCCTCCGCCGCCTTATAGAAACTGTTGCGCTCAACCACGCGGCGAAAGGCGCGCATCGCCAGTAGCACGTCCATATTATGTCCTGATAGTTAATTATAAATTCAATAAAACACAGATTATTAACCAAAACAACCTAAGTAGACTTTATCCAACCGCTTCCCTGAGTGGTAAGTGAATTTAATCTACTGATAATCATGGAGTTAATAATGAAAAAGACCCTGTTCGCCCTGATGCTCGGCCTGAGCGCCGCCACCGCCCCCGTCGCCGCGCTGGCGCAATCCCCCGCCGCCGATAGCCGCCAGGCGGGTTATGTGCAGCCGCTGACCGCCGACAACAGCCTGTTGCTGTTGGTCGATCTGCAGGACATGTTCGGCATGACCATTTCCTCTATCGATCAAACCAATCTGGTGAATAACGCCGCCGGCATCGCCAAGGCCGCCAAGGTGTTCAACGTGCCGACCATTCTGGCCTCGGCCAACGCCAAAAGCTTCGCCGGGCCGGTATTCCAGCAGGTGACGCAGGCACGCCCGGACCTGCAGGTGTACGACCGCACCGCCATCAACGTCTGGCAGGATCGGCGCGTGGTGGATCTGATCAAACAATCCGGCCGCAAGAAAATCATCATCGGCGGGCTGTGGACCGCCAGTTGCGTGATGTTGCCGGCGCTGTCCGCCCTGGGCGAGGGGTATGAGGTTTATATCCTGTCGGACGTCACCGGCGACATTACGCCAGACAGCCAAAACAACGCCATGCAGCGTCTGGTTCAGGCGGGCGCCACGCCCATCAACTGGGTAGCGTTGATGCTGGAATGGCAGCAGGACTGGAGCCGTAAAGCCACGGCGGGGGGCGTATTGCAGATCGCTCGCGACCACGGCGCCGCCTGGGGGATGGGCGCCAGCTACGCCGGGGCGATGAAGGTGGGCAGCGAGGCGAAATAGCGGGTGAAAGCCCGCCGGCGGCGGGCTTTTTCTCAGGTACGGTGATAACAACGGCTATCCTGCGGCGCCTGGTCGCGACTCTCCAGCCCGTAGTCCCGCACCACCTCCGCCACCCGCAGCCGATACTGCGCCAGCACCTCGCCACGGCCGCGCGCCTGCGCCGCCCGGTGCTGCTCGAGATTGCGCCACTGCTGCACCGCCGTTTCGTCGCGCCAGAAGGAGAGCGACAGCAGGCGCGCAGGATCGGCCAGGCTTTGAAAGCGCTCGATGGAAATGAATCCGTCGATCTGCGCCAGCAGCGGCTTCAGCTCCGCCGCCAACGTCAGATAGGTATCGCGCTGCCCGTCGGCAGCCTGCAGTTCAAAAATCACGGCAATCATCCTCGTCTCCTCTCAACGGTAAAATTCCG
Organism: Serratia sp. PGPR-27; assembly: GCF_022678525.1. Lineage (NCBI taxonomy): Bacteria > Pseudomonadati > Pseudomonadota > Gammaproteobacteria > Enterobacterales > Yersiniaceae > Serratia > Serratia sp. PGPR-27. Next base: position 55,904 of record NZ_JALBYS010000030.1, read on the forward strand.
GCACGCGCGCATTGAGCGAACGGCGCCACTGCACCGATTTCAGCGCCCGCTCATCAATATCCAGCGGACACGGGCGCACAGCACCAGAATGCGATAGCCACAGGCTAGCGATGGACGCGCCGTCATACTTCGTCTAACCTCGAAGTATGCATAACATCGAGATAGAAGATCGTTTAGCGGCGCTGAGCGCCGCCATCGCCGACCGCACCCGGGCGCGCATGCTGTGCCTGTTGATGGACGGGCGCGCCTACACCGCCACCGAGCTCAGCGCGGCGGTCGAGGTCGCCCCGTCTACCGCCAGCGCACATCTGGCGAAGCTGCTGGAGCAGCGGCTGATTGCCTGCGTCAAACAGGGGCGCTATCGCTATTTTCGGCTGGCCGGGCAACCGGTGGCCGCAGCGCTGGAGGGTCTGATGGCGCTGGCGGGCGTGCCGCGCCCGTCGGTGAAAAGCAGCACGCCCACCTCGCTGCAATATGCTCGCACCTGTTACGACCATATGGCGGGCGAGGTGGCGGTGAAGCTGCACGATCGGCTGCATGCGCTGAACTGGCTGACCGGCGAAGAAGACTACCGGTTAAGCGACGTCGGTCAGGCCGCGCTGGCTCGGCTGGGCGTCGATTGCTCCCCCGCTCCCACCCGCCGCCGCTTCGCCTGCGGCTGCCTGGACTGGAGCGAACGCCGCTCTCACCTCGGTGGCGCGCTGGGCGCCGCGCTGTTAGCCGCCTTTATCCAACGCGGCTGGATCGTCCGCCGGCTCGACAGCCGCGAACTGCAGCTGCCCCCCGCCGGTAAAAAAGCGCTGGCCGCACATTTTGACCTCACGGTGTAACCCGGCGGCGGGGTAGTTTTACTGCAATACTCAAGGGGTACGCTTAAGCGACCCCGCCAACCCGAGGAGTTTCCATGCTCGATTCCACTCAATTCCCGATCGTCAAACGCTGGCCGGCTCAGCACCCGGAACGGCTGCAGCTCTACTCTCTGCCGACGCCGAACGGCGTCAAAGTGTCCATCATGCTGGAAGAGATCGGCCTGCCTTATGAAGCGCACCTGATCGACATCGGCAACAACGAGACCTGGACGCCGGAATTCCTGGCGCTGAACCCGAACGGCAAGATCCCGGCGATCATCGATCCCGACGGCCCCGGCGGCCGGCCGCTGCCGCTGTTCGAATCCGGCGCCATTCTGCTCTACCTGGCGGAAAAGAGCGGCCGTTTCCTGCCGCAGGATCCGGCGCAGCGTTATGAGACCATTCAGTGGGTGTTCTTCCAGATGGCCGCCGTCGGCCCAATGTTCGGCCAGCTCGGTTTCTTCCACAAATTCGCCGGGCGCGAATATGAAGACAAGCGGCCGCTGGAGCGTTACAAGAATGAATCGAAACGCCTGCTCGGCGTATTGGAAACGCGCCTTGAAGGCCGCGACTGGATCATGGGCGCGGACTACACCATCGCCGATATCTCGCTGCTGGGCTGGGTGCGTAACCTGATCGGCTTCTATGAGGCGCGCGAGCTGGTGGCGTTCGACAGTTTCCCGCGCGTCGCGCAGTGGCTGGAGCGCGGTTTGGCGCGGCCGGCGGTGCAGCGCGGGCTGGCTATCCCGGCGCGCGCGGCCTGATCGTCAAACGGGATGGCCGCCGGGCCGTCCCGTCTTTCATTGTCATAAAATTGTCATCCCTCTGCTCTACTCTCCTTTCGTAACAATTTGATGTTATTTACATTGTTGTATTACGACAAGGAGCTTACCCCATGCAACCTGCTGTATCTCTGATCGCCGGCGCCGTGCTGTCCGCCCTGCTCTGTTCCTCCGCCATCGCGGCGGAAACCTCGGCCAATGCCGATGGCCTGACCGAGCGCGCCGCGCGCGGCAACCTCGCCGAACCGGGCGGCGCCCGTCGTCTGACCGGCGATCAGACCGCCGCGCTGAAGGCGTCGCTGTCGGACAAAACGGCGAAAAACGTGATTCTGCTGATCGGCGACGGCATGGGGGATTCCGAGATCACCGCCGCGCGCAACTACGCTGAAGGCGCAGGCGGTTACTTCAAGGGCATCGACGCTCTGCCGCTGACCGGGCAATACACCCACTACTCGCTGGACAAGAAAACCCACAAGCCGGATTACGTGACCGATTCCGCCGCCTCCGCCACCGCCTGGGCCACCGGGGTGAAAACCTATAACGGCGCGCTCGGCGTGGACGTGAACGGCAAAGATCAGCCGACGCTGCTGGAGATCGCCAAGGCGGCCGGCAAGGCCACCGGCAACGTCTCCACCGCCGAGTTGCAAGACGCTACGCCGGCGGCGCTGGTGTCGCACGTCACCTCGCGCAAATGCTACGGCCCGGAGGAAACCAGCGAGAAATGCGCCGCTAACGCGCTGGAAAACGGTGGCCGCGGCTCCATCACCGAGCAGTTGCTGAAAACCCGCGCCGACGTCACGCTGGGCGGCGGCGCAAAGTCCTTCAACCAGCTGGCGAAAAGCGGCGAATGGCAAGGAAAATCGCTGAAAGATCAGGCGGCAGCGCAGGGTTACCAGTGGGTGAGCAACGCGGATGAGCTGCAGGCCGTTACGCTGGCCAACCAGCAAAAACCGCTGCTGGGTCTGTTCGCCGACGGCAACATGCCGGTGCGCTGGCTGGGGCCGAAAGCCAGCTATCACGGCAACCTCGACAAGCCGGCGGTAACCTGCGAAAACAACCCGGCGCGCACCGCGGCCACGCCAACGCTGGCGGCGATGACCGAAAAAGCGATCGCGCTGTTGAAAGATAACCCGAACGGCTTCTTCCTGCAGGTAGAGGGCGCGTCGATCGATAAGCAGGATCACGCCGCTAACCCGTGCGGGCAGATTGGTGAAACCGTCGATCTGGACGAAGCGGTGCAAAAAGCGCTGGCCTTCGCCCGCGCCGACGGCAACACGCTGGTGATCGTCACCGCCGACCATGCGCACGCCAGCCAGATCGTCGCCGCCGACGCCAAAGCGCCGGGCCTGACCCAGATGCTGACCACCAAAGACGGCGCGCCGATGACCCTCAGCTACGGCAACTCGGAAGAAGAGTCGCAGGGGCACACCGGCACCCAATTGCGCGTCGCGGCCTACGGCCCGCACGCCGCCAACGTGGTGGGATTGACCGATCAGACCGATCTGTTCTTCACCATGCGCGATGCGATGGGCATCAAATAACCGCCTTCTGCACGATGGCCGCCCGCAACGGCGGCCATTTATTATTGGTTACCGATAGGTATTTGCAATTTAACCGCAATTATTGTGTGATAACGAAATAACGTTTAATTGCGCGACAATTAACCCCCGAAAATAACGCGGTTATACGACCTTTCTTCCCTCTTTGTTTATTACTGCGACAGCAACCGGCCTATTTTTGCTTATATTCATTTTTTTTAGTTACAAAAGTAGTTTTTAACATTCTCGCAAACAATAATACCCCGCCAGTAACGTGAACCGATCAATTTGCATCCGGACGGCCTGCAATAGTTCACTTTTCGTTAAAAACCCTATTAACAAAAAGGCATTATTGCTGCCTATCGGCTCACGCCGGGCGGTCGGCTTCATTATTTCCAGGGTAACTCCCGCTAAATTCTTTCACCTGCAATGAGTAGAATTTACACACAAGAGATTTAATTCAATGAGAAAATTACTCGTCCTGATTTTCAGTCTCAGCCTGTTTGGCGTTACGCAACAGGCGGCGGCTGAAGAGAAGAATAAAACCGTCGACGTGGTGTTGATCGGCGGCGGCATCATGAGCGCCACCTTGGGTACCTATCTGCATGAGCTGGAGCCGACCTGGACCATCGACATGTACGAGCGCATGAACGGCGTGGCGGAAGAGAGCTCCAATGGCTGGAACAACGCCGGTACCGGCCACTCCGCCTTCAGCGAAATGAACTACACGCCGGAAAAAGCCGATGGCACCATCGACATCAGCAAGGCGGTGAAGGTCAACGAGTCTTTCGAAATCTCCCGTCAGTTCTGGTCTTATCAGGTGAAAAACAATGTCCTGAAAGATCCGAAATCCTTCATTAACAGCGTGCCGCACATGAGCTTCGTGTGGGGCGACGACAACGTCAACTTCCTGCGTAAACGCTACGCGGCGCTGCAGCACAGCACCCTGTTCCGCGGCATGGAATACTCCGAAGACCCTGCGCAAATCAAACAGTGGGCGCCACTGGTGATGAACGGCCGCGATCCGGCGCAGAAAATCGCCGCGACCCGCATGCCGTTGGGCACCGACGTTAACTTCGGCGTGATCACCCACCAGTTGGTTGACGCACTGAGCGCCAGCGACAAGTTCAAGCTGAACCTGAGCCACGAAGTGCGCGACATCAAGCGCAACGCCGACCAGACCTGGAGCGTAACCGTTGCCGATCTGAACCGCGACGGTAAAGAAACCACCGTTAACGCCAAGTTCGTGTTCATCGGTGCAGGCGGCGCGTCCCTGACCCTGCTGCAGAAATCCGGCATCCCTGAGGCCGACGGTTACGGCGGCTTCCCGGTCGGCGGCCAGTTCCTGGTCACCACCAACCCGGAGATCGCCAACCAGCACCTGGCCAAAGTGTATGGCCTGGCCAGCGTAGGTTCGCCGCCGATGTCCGTGCCGCACCTGGATACCCGCATGCTGGACGGCAAGCGCGTGCTGCTGTTCGGGCCGTTCGCCACCTTCTCCAGCAAGTTCCTGAAGAACGGTTCGCTGTTTGATCTGCTGCACTCGCTGAGCACCTCGAACCTGATGCCGATGACCCACGTCGGTCTGGATAACTTCGATCTGGTGAAATATTTGGTCGGCCAGCTGATGATGAACGACGACGATCGCTTCGCCGCATTGAAAGAGTACTTCCCGGACGCCAAGCAGGAAGACTGGAAGCTGTGGACCGCAGGCCAGCGCGTACAGATCATCAAGAAAGACGCGGATAAAGGCGGCGTGCTGCAGTTCGGCACCGAAGTCGTCAGCTCTGAAGACGGCAGCATCGCCGCTCTGCTGGGCGCTTCGCCGGGCGCTTCCACCGCTGCGCCAATCATGCTGCACCTGATGGAAACCGTGTTCAAAGACAAAGTGGCGACGCCGGAATGGCAGAGCAAGCTGAAAGAGATCATCCCGTCCTACGGCCACAAGCTGAACGGCGATATCGAGATGACCAACAAGATCCGCGGTTACACCAGCAGCGTGCTGGGTCTGAACTACATTGAAGTGAAACCGGAAACTAACTGATTTTCCGTCACTTCCTACTGAAAAGGCCGCTTTATGCGGCCTTTCTTTTATTCCCCTGCCGTTCAAAGAGCATTTTTGGCCACCTTTTTATCCCCGGCTTACCCTTGCGTAACGGCGTAGTCACGCCTATTATCAAAGCATATTCTTGGATAATTAAGCTAAGTCACTGTGACCTGAATGTCGTTTTTGCGGGAGAACTAAAACCATGGATCGCGTCAATATCATTCACGATTTACTAGACTGGATTGAAACTCATCTGGATCAGCCGCTGCTGCTGGATAACGTCGCCGCCAAGTCGGGCTACTCCAAATGGCACCTGCAGCGCATGTTCCGCAGCACCACCGGCCACGCGCTCGGCAGCTATATCCGCGAGCGGCGCCTGTCGCAGGCGGCGCAGGCGTTGCGCTCCACCCCACGCCCGATCCTGGATATCGCCCTGCAATACCATTTCGACTCTCAGCCTTCGTTCTCGCGCGCCTTCAAGAAACAGTTCGGCAAAACCCCGGCAGTGTATCGCCGCACCACCCGCTGGGACGTCGCAGAATGGCCGGCGCAGCCGATAGAAATGCAGGCCGAACCGCGCCATGATGCCCCCACGCTGCCCCGTTGGTACGCCGGCAAACCGCCGGAAGGCGTTTGCACCAGCTGGATGGGGCTGCGTTAATCAGCGCGGTATAAGGCACAAAAAAGGGTTCAGTTCGCGAGAACTGAACCCTTTCTTTTATTGACCAGGCACCGAATTATTTGAAGGTAACGTCAATATTCGCCGATGCGCTGAACGGCCCCACTTTCGGGTTGGTGCTCAACCATTTCAGGCTGGCCATAAAGTTCTTTTCAACGATGGTGCCGTTGACCAGGCCCAGATCGACCGGGCTGTTCATCATGATCGGCGTATTTGGCGTCGCCGCCTGCGAGATCAAAATACCGAAGCCGCTGTCGCTGGTCGGCAGGATCACGCTGTTATCCTGCAGCGGATAAGTACTGCTGAAGCTGGCCTGCAGCGTCTCCCCCTGGCAGTCCTGTCCGGTCGTCGGATCGGACATATTGGCGGCAACCGAGAATGGCACCTGTTTCTCGATTTTGCCCACCACCGCATTCTGACGCGGGATAGTGCCGAAATTCACCGTCGAACCGTTGTTGGCCACCACGGTGATTTTCGGGTTGCAGGAAATAAACTGAATGTTGCCCAGCCCGGAAATGTAGGCGTTAAAGTTGCTGTTCGGCGTGCCGTTCAAGCCGCCGACGCCATCAACCTGAAATACCGAGTACGAGTTGTTGTCGTTGATCTTGCCGCCGGCCGGCGGCGCCTTGCCGGTTGCTTTAATATAGATGGCGTAAGACACGGTTACCGTCAGCGATCTGGCCGGAGACAAACAACGGCTGCCCGAACGACGGCATTCCGTGCCGGGACCGACGTCCTGACGTGCGCCTTTAGTCGGCTTGACATCGATCCCCTGATAAGTGACACCCACTTCGATCGAATTATGGATCTGACTCATCCGGGACTGCGGATCCCAGTACAGGTAGGCATTTTCCCCTTTCGGGTTGTTCCAGTCATCCGTACATTGGAAGGTCGAGGTAAAGGTCTGCGAACGCCACAGCAACGCGCCCGGCGCGGTATTGGCGGTCGACACCTTGATGGCTTTATCCAGCACGATATCCTGGCGAATGCTGCCGTTCTGCTTACACGACAGCGCATAGCTGCTCTGCGAAAACGCGCCCAGCGTGACCAGCAGCCCAGCCGCCAACCCGAGATTCTTATGCTTTAACAAAGAAGACATATCCTTTCCTTTTACGGTTTTCCGCAGGTCAGCGAAAGTTCCTGATAACCCATCAACTGTTCGGTCGCCGCTTTCAATTCCGGCACCACCAGTGAGCAGCTTTCGCCCGCGTCGTTGCCCCATTTCACCAGCAGACGATCCCCTGCGGAGGCACCTGAGATATAAATATCGCCGTTGGTACCGACAGTACCGTTGTTCTTGCCGTCCGCACTGAAGACGTTGGCGCCAATCGGCGGTACGCTGCCGTCGGCCATCTTGCTGTGTACCAACAGGCTTTGGCCCGTGTGCGTTTCAAACTTCACGCGGGTGATTGCGCCGTAAGTCGGCACCACGTCTCTTGCCGCCATCGGGATATCCAGGCCGTTGCCGATATCTTCGGTGCGCAACGCCACGCGGTTATGGCGGTATGGCGACGCAGAGGTCATCACCGCGTAACCGAAGCGGTCGATGGCGACGCCGGGTTGGTTTTCGATACGAACGCCCTTGGCGTCTTTGGCTTCCACCAGCACAAACGTATTCTGCAGCGGCTGGGTCAACGTCACGCCGCCGGAGTGTGCGACGATACCGCCCGCCACGCCCAACGAAGACTGCTGATAATCTTTGCTGTAGCTATAACCGGCATTGATGGTCCCCATGCTGCCCTGATAACCGACGTTGGCCGAGCTGGTTTGGCCCGAATAACGATCATGGCCGCTTTGCACCGCATAGTTCAAGCGGTTGTCATCCAGCGCGGTGCCGCTCAGGCCGGCGCTGTAGGTGTTGCCGCTCTGCTTGCTGTGGCCGGCGTTGAAGCTGGCGGTCATGTCCGACGAATCCTTGCTGAAGAAGCTGAACGGAATCGATACGGTCAGGTTGACGCTGCGGTCTTTATAGCCGTAGTTGCTGCGGCTGTCCTGATAAAAGACGCCATAGCTGATATTTTTATAGCTGCTGTTAAAACCGGTTTGTACGGTGCGGTCTTCGCCGGATCCGCCCCAGTAAGACTGGTTGCTAAGGTTGGCGTACAGCGTCGAATTACCGGCGATGCGCTGGTTGACAGACAGCTCAACGCGCTGGCGTTTGTTGTTGAAACGGCTGGTGTAATAGCTGCGGCGGCGAGATTCCGCCCAGTCCGGCACGCCCAGGTTGCGATCGTTTTGATCGTAGTAATCGTTACGGTAATAACCGTTCTCATAGCGTTCGCGCTCGGCAACCGCATCGGAGAAATCATAATAACCGGAGGTCGAGTAACGGTAACCGGCAATGCGGAATTCCGTCCCCCAATCGTTGAGCGACTTGGAATACAGGAAACGGAAACTCTCCCCCTGCTTGTCATCGCCGTTCACCAGGTTGGTGTCGGAATAGGACATATCAAAAGAGACAGCCCCCCAGTTCCCCAGGTTTTTACCGAGGCCCACGACCGCTGAACGGTAGTTTTCCGCCACCAGCACGCCACCGTAAGGCGTGATGTCATACGCCATACCATGCGACAAGGTGCCTTGGACAAACTTGGGCTGATAGCGGCTGGTGCCGTCGTGGTATTTACCGGCGGTCAGCTGATAGTTCCAAATCCCTTCGCGCAGCATGTTCGGCACCGAGGAGAACGGCACGACGAAAGAGGTTCTCGAACCGTTGGCTTCGATAACCGTCACGTCCAGGTTACCGCTCAGGGTGCTTGGGAAAATGTCCGTCAGTGCAAACGGCCCTGGCGGCACGTTGGTGCTGTAAATGGTATAGCCGTTCTGACGCACTTCAACGCGCGCGTTGGTCGTCGCCACACCGCGCACCACCGGCGCATAGCCGCGCTGGCTTTCCGGCAGCATGTCGTCGGCGCTGGACATCTGCACACCGCGGAACTGAATGCTGTCGAACACATTGTTATTGGTGTTGGTCTGGCCGATCACCAGACGGCTGCGCAGAGAAACGATGTCCGTTTCCGCCCAGCTGGAAATGTTCTTCCAATGCGTACCGGCGCCCGACTGTTGGTTCAACGTCGAGTTGTTGCGCAGGCGCCAATCGCCAATATTGAGGCCATTGTTAAGGCTCAGGAAGTAATAGTCGGAAGTCTTGTCGTTCTGGTTGTTGCCGTAGCGGTTATGAGTGCCGCTAAAGTTATAGTTAACAAAGCCGGCATTGATGCCGCGATCGTAAACTTTCGGCGAAATGGCACCTTGCGGGCGCGGGATCAGAAACACCTGCGGCACTTCCAGATCCATACGCTGTACGGCGGCGTCATAGCTCAGCTTGGCGCCGGAGATCTGTTGTGGCAATGCGTAGCATTGCGCGGCACCGGCGGTGGTCAGATCGCCGGGCAGCTTTACGCCGTAATCCTGATAGTCCGCGGCCGTCAGGCACGGCGCTACCGGAGAGTCTTTGGATTCTTTCTTGAATTCGATTTCGCGGTGATCGATACGCTGCCCGTTGAGATAGATATCAAACGGATATTTACCCGGCAGAATGTCATCCCCGCTGGCCAACGACGCCACCTGGGCGATATTGTCATCGCCATGGATGAAGGAGGTGTTGAACTGCTCCTCCGCCATGGCCATATGTGAGAATGAAAAAGGCACAGCAGAAAAATAAATTACACCATTAATCAGCTTCACCAAACGTTTTGGCGCGAGGGTTGTTATTCTTTTGTGTGCCATTTCTTTCATTCCTTGAAGTGCTTCAAATCAATTCAGTGCGACGTTTTTAATCTCGGTGTGACCGCCATAGTCGTTGATATAGGTAAACGACATATTGTTGGCTGATTGCGCCCCCTGAGGCAGGGAAATACGCAGGCTGTCGTGTGGCTTGACCATGTCGGCGTTCACTTTCCAGCTCTTGCCGCCGCTCTTCAGGTTCAAGACGCCCAGCGTGACGAACAGCGGGCCATCGTTAGTCACGACTAAATTGCCGCCCTGGCGCTTCCACTTCAGCGCTTCCGCCTGCTGTTGCAGGTTGGTTTTCAACGAATCCGGGCGATAGAACAGTTTGATACGAGTACGGATCGCCACCTGCAGCACGTTATCTTGCTTAGGCGTTGGCGGAATTTCCTGTACGTTGACCCAGAGCAGAGATTCTCTGTCCTGCGGCAAACCGCTGCCGGAATAGATAAAACGCAAAATGGCGTCTTTCTTGGCAGCCAGCTTCAAAATGGGTGGCGTCACCACGATCGGCAAATTCTTAGGCATCTGGCTTGCATCGCCAGTATCCAGCCAGGTTTGCACCATGTAGGTATCGTCGCTGTCATTGCTGATTGAGAGCGATGCGGATTTACTTGCACTGTTATAGATGACACGCGTCGCATCAACCTGAATGCCGGCAAAGGCATTAACAGAGAATGCGAATAAAATACCAGTCAGAATTTTTTTCATCGGAATGTCTCAACTCTCAAAATTTAGCCATCCTTGGCCAATAACTCTATCTATCCTGCCAGCGAATTATTTGTATTCGATGGTGAAGGTAGCGTTAGAGTTTGCCTGACCGGCAGTTACCAGATCCTGGAAGGATTTGTAACGAGCGCGCAGGTTGAAAGTCGCAGCGCCTGGGTTATCGCCATCAGCAGCAACAGTTACGGTAGCTGGGGTAGCCACTTCCTGAGAGATTGGCAGAGTAGAACCGTTGTTATCCAGAATTTCAACGCCAACGCCAGTCGCGCCGCCAGTTACAGCCAACAGCTCTGGGTGGCCGGCTGGGGTGTTACCGTCGAAACGCAGGGTGTAGTTACCCGCTTCACATTTCTCCAGGCTGATATCGAAAGCTTTAGCACCGCTGGTAGAACCGGCAGTTGGGAAAGCGGTGGTAGGATATTTACCCAGGTAAACTTCTTTATTCTGGTCTTTATCAACAACTTTACAGGTGGACTGTACAATTTCACCGGTGAATTTAACGTTGCCGTTTGCTGCCATTGCGTTGGAAGCAGTTGCAGACAATACCAGGGCAGCCAAAGGCAATAATACTTTTTTCATTTCCAGCTCCATAGAACAATAAAATAATCGATTCAGTGGCGGGCTTATATATATATTGCCGCCACTGAGCATACACTCAGCGATAGCACTCCCTTGCTGAAAAGGAGCGTTGCCTCGATGAACTCATTGCCGGACGAAATATAGACTAAGCATATTCTTAATGTTAAATCGTTTAAAACATTCATAAGCCCCCTCTTGATAGGAATAAACTATCGGCGGATACCTATCGATCGATGTTGACGATTCATATGAATAGGAATAATCTGTGTTTGGGAAAGCTGCAGAGTTCAAGATTTTGCGTTAAGGCCTGAAAATCAGAATATTATCCCGAATATTTACATTTAGTAACAGATTGCGACATTTGGACTTTGGCACGAATTACGCGTTTAATGGTCTGTCGACACGTTTCGGCCATCCTGACGCTTTAAATAAGAAATTTACCAATAAACCTGGAGTAACTTTCTTTTTAATCATTTAAAATCAACAAGTTAAATGTCAATCCAAGGATTGGGAAATGAGCGGTTCTTTCAGAGAGAAAAATAACGGCATTAATTATGTTTTTCAGCCAATGTTCGCGAAATCGGGACAATTGCTGGCCGTTGAATGTCTGTCTCGCTTTACGTTTAATAGCGAATATGCCCATTTTTCTCCTGAACAGTTCTTTCGTCACGCCGACAGCGCCACCCGGATTGAGATTTTGATGGATCAGATCAATCTGATCGATAAATACAAACACTGGTTTCATGAAAACCAAGTGATAGCCACTTTGAATGTTGACGATTATTCCCTGCAATCGCTGGCGAATAGTCACTTTGCCGAAAGAATTAATGCCCTGCGCTGTATTCATTTTGAGATCAGCGAGAATTCAACCCGGCTGGTGAAAGATCGCGTGCACGGCGATCCGTCATTGAATAGTTATTCATTTTGGCTCGATGATTTTGGTTCTGGCTATGCGGGTTTTTCCGCGTTGTACAACAGCCAGTTCCGCTTCGTTAAGCTCGATCGTTTTCTGCTCTGGGACTTTATGAAAAAGTCCGGCGGCGAGGGCTTGATGCGCGCGTTACTGCGCTTCTTTTACCTTAATCATTACAAGGTAATTATCGAAGGAGTTGAAACTCCCGAACACAAGAAATGGCTGGATGAAATGCCATATTACGCACTGCAGGGAAAGCTGTGGAAGGAATCCAGCATCAAGGATTTGAACTCGCTTCTTACAGCTGAATACTTTTAACTCGGTATTGGTGTTTGCCCTATGTCTAAAAACAACGTTCTTGTGATTAGTGAGTGTAAGTACAGCTATGTTGGCCTGTCGGTGCTGCTGAAGAAACATTACGGCGCCTACGATATCCGCCTGTTTTCTGATTTCATGCACGGCGGCGCTAAAGCAGAGAAGATCACCAAGCACGATATCGCGCTGATTTTCACCTCGCAAAACCTGGAACAGAGCGTCAACGTGATCGAAAGCCTGGTGTCCCTGCACCAGCAATACAACAGCAAGACGCGCCTGCTGGTGTTCTATGACGACGAGCGCGTCGTGAAACTGCTGTCGATCCTGGGGATTTCCGTTGAATTGGTCTCTACCCGCATTCCGCTTTATTCGCTGCAGGAAAAAATCCAGCGGCTGCTGGAAAGCAAAGAACCGGGCGGTATCCGGGTGCAGAAAACCCGCGAGCTCAGCCCGGCGG
>NZ_JALBYS010000031.1:0-65295 GCF_022678525.1 Serratia sp. PGPR-27
GCGTGAACCGGGCGCGCGTTTTCAGGCAATACGCAGCGACGGCTGCTGCTCGCTGCGGCGAATCACCACCGGGATTGACTTCGACGTCGGGGTGCCGGTGCCGTCGCCGAAGCTCGCCAGCGGCACCAGCGGGTTGGTTTCCGGGTAGTAGGCCGCCAGATTGCCACGCGGGATGTCGTAACTCACCAGCTTGAATCCATCCACCTTACGCACCACGCCGTCGTTCCACAGGGTTTCTATCTCTACCCGTTCGCCATCCTGCAGGCCCAGCGCCGCCAGATCTTCCGGATGGATGAACAGCACTTCGCGCTGACCGTAAACGCCGCGGTAGCGGTCATCCAGACCATAGATGGTGGTGTTGTACTGATCGTGCGAGCGCAGCGTCTGCAGGGTAAACGGCGCTTGCACGTCGCCCAGCTGCGGGAACAGAGTAGTCGGCAGCGCGGCGTCGCTGAATTCCGCCTTGCCGCTCGGCGTGGCGAAGCGCAGTTCGGCGGCGGCATTGCCCAGGTAGAATCCGCCGGGCTGCTCGCAGCGCCGGTTGAAATCCTCAAAGCCGGGAATGGTGGCGGCGATATGATCGCGGATCAGCGAGTAGTCGTCGGCCAGTTCCAGCCAGTCCAGCTGCTGTGTGCCCAGCACCGCGTCGGCGATGCCGCAGACGATCGCCGTTTCCGAACGTTGCGTATCCGCCAGCGGTTTGCCGATGCCTTCCGAGGCGTGAACCATGCTGAAAGAATCCTCGACCGTGATGTACTGTGAGCCGCTGGCCTGCATGTCCAGTTCGGTGCGGCCGAGCGTCGGCAGGATCAGCGCGTCTTTGCCGGTCACCAGGTGGCTGCGGTTAAGTTTGGTGCTGATGTGCACCGTCAAATCGCAGTTGCGCAGGGCGCGGGCGGTGCGCTCGGTGTCCGGCGCCGCGGCGGCCAGATTGCCGCCCAGCGCGATCAGCACTTTCACTTCGCCGCGCAGCATTGCTTCGATCGCTTCCACCGTGTTGTGGCCCACCGCGCGATTGGCGGTGAAGTTAAAGTGGCGTTCCAGACTGTCGAGCAGCGCTTTGGGCGACTTCTCATCGATCCCCATGGTGCGGTTGCCCTGAACGTTGCTGTGGCCGCGTACCGGGCACAGACCGGCGCCCGGTTTGCCCAGTTGCCCGAACAGCAGCTGCAGGTTGGTGATTTCACGCACCGTCGCAATAGAGTGCTTATGCTGAGTCACGCCCATCGCCCAGGTGCAGATCACTCGTTCAGCGCCCTGGTAGGTGGCCGCCGCCTGGCGCAATTGCGCTTCGCTCAGACCCGATTGCGCGGTAATGGTCCGCCACTCGGTGGCGTCCACCTGCGCCAGGTATGCCTCCACGCCGACGCTGTGCCGCTCGATAAACGCCAGGTCAAACAGGGGGGGCTCACCGGCGGCCAGCCGCTGGCGGTGGGTTTCAAGCAGCGCTTTCACCATGCCGCGCACCGCCGCCATATCGCCGCCCAGATTCGGTTGGTAATAGGAGGAGCTGATCGGCGAGGATTTTGGCGTCAGCATCTGCACCGGATCCTGCGGATCGGCGAATCTTTCCAGCCCACGCTCGCGCAGGGTGTTAAAGCTGACGATGCGCGCGCCGCGTCGGGCGGCGTTTTTCAGGCTGTGCAGCATGCGCGGGTGGTTGGTGCCGGGGTTTTGACCGAACACGAAGATGGCATCGGCCTTTTCGAAGTCATCGATGCGGATGGTGCCTTTGCCGACGCCGATGCTCTGTTTCAGCCCAACGCCGCTCGCCTCGTGGCACATATTGGAACAGTCGGGGAAGTTGCTGGTGCCGAGCATGCGGCCAAACAGCTGATAAAGGTACGACGCTTCGTTGCTGGCGCGGCCCGAGGTATACAGCTCGATCTGGTTCGGGTTGTCCATGCCGTTGATGTGTTTGGCGATCAGCGCCAGTGCGTCCGGCCAATGAATAGGCTCATAGTGGTCGGTTTCGGCGTTGTAGCGCATCGGATGGGTGAGGCGCCCCTGGTATTCGAGGAAATAGTCGCTTTGCTGCTGCAGGGTGCTGACGCTGTGGGCGGCGAAGAACTCAGGCTCCACGGCGCTGCGCGTCGCTTCCCAACTGACCGCTTTGGCGCCGTTTTCGCAAAAGCTGAAGGTGCTGTGATTATCGTCGCCCCAGGCGCAACCGGGGCAGTCGAAGCCGCGCGCCTTGTTGACGCGCATCAGGTTGCGCATGTTTTTTAGCGTTTGTTTACTGTCGAGGACAAAGCGGGTGGTGGCTTCAAGCGAACCCCAGCCGCCCGCCGGGCCGGTATAAGGCTTGATTGACGGTTTGAATTTCATGGTGACACTTCGCAGGTGGTTGTAGCTAAAAAGTAAACGCTTTTTTATGCGTTTTGCGTATTTATGTCACAAGTTTAGGGGCGCGGCAGGCGGGCGTCTAATCGAATGGTGCAATGGCGGCATAGAGCATATCTATCGCAGATGGATGTTGACCTAAACAAATGGTTGCATAAAGACACCCGCTGCAAAAGAGTAATGGTTTCGCCTGAAATTGAATTCATGCAGTCTATCTCGCGGATTATATTGGCATTTTATTTAGCCTGCGGGCCAGAGGAACACAGCGTGAAGCGTTCAGTATCAGTAGTGATCGGCGGTATGTTACTGCCTTTGGCGGCGCAGGCGGCGGAAACGGCGTCCCATTTTCCCGCCATGACTCCGCCAGCGATAGACGCCGCCTCTTACGTTTTGATGGATTACACCACTGGCCAGGTGTTGGCCGCCGGCAATGCCGACGAGCGGCGCAATCCGGCCAGCCTGACCAAACTGATGACCGGGTTGGTGATCGACCATGCGCTCGATGAGCATAAGATTGGCCTCGACGATGTCGTCACCGTGGGGAAAGACGCCTGGGCGCAGGGCAACCCGGTGTTCAAAGGATCCTCGCTGATGTTTCTGAAGCCAGGTGACAGGGTCACGGTTCGCGATCTCAGCCGCGGCATCATCATTGATTCCGGCAACGACGCGTGCGTGGCGATGGCGGACTATGTCGCCGGAAGTCAGGCCAACTTCGTCAAGCTGATGAATGAGAAGAGCGCCCAGCTGGGATTGCAGAACACCCATTTTGAGACGGTGCACGGGCTGGATGCGCCAGGGCAGTTCACCACCGCCGGCGATCTGGCGGTGATCGCGCGCGCCATCATCATGAGCGAGCCGGCGGAATACCACATGTACAGCGAGAAATCGCTGACCTGGAACGGCATCACGCAGCAGAACCGCAACGGCCTGCTGTGGGATAAGACTCTGCACGTCGACGGCCTGAAAACCGGGCACACCGCCTCGGCCGGCTTCAACATCATCGCCTCCGCCACCGAAGGAGATCGCCGCCTGATCGCCGTGGTGATGGGCGGCAAAAGTTCCAAAGGCCGCGAGGAACAGGCGCGTAAGCTGTTGACGTGGGGGCTGCGCGACTTTACCACGGTGCACCTGTTCAGCGCCGGCCAGAGCCTGGGGGAAGAGCCGGTCTGGTACGGCGAAAGCCACCGCTTGCCGGTCGGCAGTGCGCAGGACCAGTCGCTCAGCCTGCCGAAAAGCGAGGCGGACAAACTGAAGGCGCAGTACGTGATCAATGCTGCGCGGCTGGAAGCGCCGGTCAACAAAGGACAAACCGTTGGCGAGATCCGCATCAGCGATAATGGCCAGGTGGTGAAAACCCTGCCGCTGGTGGCGCTGCAGGCGGTGCCGCAGGGCGGCGTGTTCTCACGCCTGATGGATTACATGAAGCTGAAGCTCTGACTCACCGGGCGAGCGACGACGCCCGGTGGTATACTGAGCGCGAATGCCGATCATTGAGCCGCGCTATGGATATTAAACAACTGATTTATTTGTGTAATTTAGAACGGGAACGCCACTTCGGCCGGGCGGCGGAGGCCAGCTTCGTCAGCCAGCCGACGCTGTCCATGCGATTGAAAAACCTGGAAAAAGAACTGGGCGTTTCGCTGATTAACCGCGGCAACCATTTCGGCGGTTTTACCGCCGAAGGCGAGCGGGTGCTGGCGTGGGCGCGTGAGATCGTCTCGGTTTACCAAGGGCTGAAGCTGGAGGTGGAGTCGCTCAAGCACGGTTTGCACGGTACGTTGCGCCTTGGCGTGGTGCCGCAGTGCAGCATCTCGGTGGCGGAAATGCTCAAGGCGGTCAGCGAGCGTTATCCGCATCTTGATTACCGGCTGGCGGTGCTGAGCGCCGATCAACTGTTGGAGGCGTTGACGGCGCATACCGTCGACATCGGCATCGGCTTTTTCGAGCTGTCGACGCTGAAGGAACTGCATTTTCAATCACAACCGCTGGTGGAAACCGGCGTCGAGCTGGTATTTCATCCGCAACACTTCCCTAAGCTGGTGGGCGACACGCCGTTGCCGCTGGAGGCGGTGGCCGCCTTGCCGCTGTGCCTGGCCGAGCCGACACGGTATTTTCGCCGCTATCTCGATCAGCACTTCCGCGACGCCGGGTTGACGCTGCACCCGCGGCTGGAGACTGCCTCTATCTTCCAGCTGCTCGAGGGCATTTTCGTTGGCTTGGGCTGCGGACTGTTCCCGCGCGGCCAGTTGCAATCGCCGCTGATGCCGGAACTGCAGCGGCGGCCGGTGGCCATCGCCGCCATGCCGCGCCATGCGGCGGTGGTGGTCGATATGGCGGAGCGCGCCACGCCGTTGGCGCAGAAGTTTTTCGATGCCGCCAGCGAGTGGTTGCGGCGGCAAAATATCTGAAGGAAGAATGTATTGCGTCCAGTAATTAGCCGCGTAGTGGTATTCAGTCGGTAGCGCTGAAAGATTCCGCATCGCCCAGCGTTTGGCGCAGGCGATTTTCCCAGGCGTAGAGCGCGGCGGTGAGGATCACTTCCAGCGCCTGCGCCTGATTCAGGCCGCTGTTGAACAACGGCTGCACGCTCTGCGGGGTAAATTTCTCCGGTGCGCGCGTCAGTTCGGCGGCGGTGTGGATCACCGCGCGTTTGACGGCATCCTCGGTAAATGCCAGCCCCTGAGGCAGCCCGGTGAACAGCGCCTGGGCCAGTCCGTCGTCCTGGAGCTCTTGCGTCACCGTGGATGCGCAATAGCGGCTGCCGTTGATGCGTGAGACCGCCAGCGTCGCCAGCGCCTTGAGGCGACTCGATAACCCATATCCTTCGGCATTGATGCCGTTGAACACCCCGTTGCGCTCGCGCAGTGCGGCGGCATCGTGCGCCAACAACAGATAATAAGATTCGGCGCGCGCCTGCGGGTGGCTCTGATCCAGCACGTCAAGCTGTTCGGCGGCGGCGGCTTCCGTGTCGATTGGCGGCAGACGCGCGGTCCAGCTTAACTCTTCGGCACTGAACGCGACGCCATCGGCGTCTTCGACGTTAGGGAAACCGGGCACCACCACTGCCGGCCGGCCGGCCAACGCCGCGACGCCCGCGACCACGCGCGCCTGATAGCTGACAAAACCGATGATTTGCGAAAAGGTGACGATATCCGCCGGGCTCAGCCCGACGTCGCCAAGCTGTTGCAGCGCCTTGCGGCAAATCAGCGTGGGCTGGCTGGCAAGCTGGCGGGCGTATTGGGTGATCTGGGCGAGGCGGATATTGCTTTCCCGGGAAGCGTCCGGGCTGTGCAGCGGGGCGAGGCGGGCGGCATAGTGGCTACAGAGCGACTGCACGCCCGTCACCTGGGCGACGGTCAGCGCGGTGCTAAGGCGATCGTAAGGTGACAATGTCACGTATCGTGATAATGGCACCTGATCGGGAAACAGGGCGTGGTAGCTGGCCAACGAGGCGCTGAACACGCCGGCGCGAGCGCGTAGCGCAGCGTTTAACGCTTCATCGGCGAAGGCGCCCAGCCCCAGCAGAAAGCGATCGCGAAGGGTGGCCGCCTGCGGTTCCAGCGGCGCATCGCCCCGCACGCTGCTTTGGGTTTCGTGATACCACTGGGCATTATGTTGTCGACGGAGTCGTTCCATAGGGTCAATCCTTAATCATGATCAACAGCCGCCGCTGCGCGCGGCAGCGTCGGCTGGACAAAGAGGCAACATGCCCGCAGGCGGGGCGAAAGGCGGTTTTAGCGCAGCTCATCACAGCAGAGGGCGTGGCCGTAAACAGAAAAACCGGCTGCCAGCGTGAGCAGAAACTGCGTAAGGCGGCGATGGCGAATGCTGTTCATCAGTGCGATATCCTGTCGTATGAGAAGTGCAACGTAGGGGATATCCTCACCGATCGCCCTGGCGAGATAAAATAATGTTACGGACTAATCAATAACTGAAAGGAATAAAATATAAGGATATATAACAAGAATGTAATTTGCATGTGCGCTTTCTCGCTAAGCGGCAGGCGCGCAAGGTGATAAAAAACCCGCCGCAGCGGGTTTGTAGGTGAAGGTGTGACTCAGAAGCGGCCGCCGTCGCGCCGCCAGGCATCGGCGGTCAGCGCCTCGCCGAAGTGGCTGGCGATAAGGCGCTTGGTCAATTCGTGCAGCGGCGCCGCCAACACCTCCGCGGTGCTGCCGCGTTCGACGATTTCCCCTTCGTGCATCACCAGCACCTGGTCGCTGATATGCTTCATCATGCCGAGGTGCTGGGTGACGTAGATATAGGAAATACCGTGTTTTTCCTGCAGCTCCAGCATCAGGTTGATGATTTGCGAGCGCATCGACATGTCCAGCGAGGCCAGCGCCTCATCGGCGACGATCACCTTCGGTTGCAGGATCAGCGCACGGGCCAGCGCGACGCGCTGTTTTTGCCCGGAGGCCAGCATGTGCGGATAGTAGTAGGCGTGATCCGGCAGCATGCCGACCTGGCGCAGCGTCTGGTTGATACGCTGCTCGCGCTCGGCGGGCTCAAGATCGGTGTTCAGCCGCAGCGGCGCGTCCAGCAGCTGGCCGATGCGCTGGCGCGGGTTGAGCGAGGTGCTCGGATCCTGAAAAATCATGCGAATGCGCTGGCTGCGGTAGCGATAGTCGCCGAATTCCAGCGGATGATCGTCGATCAACAGTTCGCCGGCGGTCGGTTCTACCATGCCGGAGAGCATCTTCGCCAGCGTGGATTTGCCGGAGCCGTTCTCGCCGATCACCGCCAGCGTCTGGCCTTCGCGCAGGGTAAAGCTGACCGATTTCACCGCCTCGACGTGCTGGCGGCGGAACAGCCCGGTGCGATAGCGGTAGGTTTTGCTCAGGTTGCGCACTTCCAACAGCGTTTCCATGTTATTGCTCCTCCATGTTCAGCGGGAAGTGGCAGGCGAAGAAGTGGTTTTTGACCGGGCGCAGGCGCGGCGTTTCGATGCACTTCTTCTGCGCGTAAGGGCAGCGCGGCCCCAGGCGGCAGCCGATCGGCAGGTGTTCCAGCGAAGGAATGGCGCCCGGCAGCGTATTCAACCGGCTTTTGTGCGGCAGCGAGCGGCCGAAGTCCGGCATGGCGCGGATCAGCGCCTGGGTGTAAGGGTGGTGCGGCGCCGCCAGCAGTTCTTCGCACTGGGCGCTTTCCACCGTTTGCCCGCAGTACAAGACGTTCACCCGGTCGGCCCACTTGCTCATCATCTGCAGGTCGTGACTGATCAGCAGAATGGTGGTGTTGTTGTTCTGGTTGAGACGCGCCAACAGGCGGAAAATCTGCGCCTGCGTGGTCGGTTCCATGGCGTTGGTCGGCTCATCGGCGATCAGCAGGCGCGGTTGGTTGGCCAGCGCGATGGCGATCATCACTTTCTGGCACTCGCCTTCCGTCAGCTCGTAGGGGAAGCTGCCCATGATGTCGTCGTGATCCTTGATGCCGACGCGGTGCAGCAACTCGATGGCGCGGCGTTTGCGCCAGTTGAAGCGCTGCCACCAGTGGCCCTTGTAGGTCCAGCCCGGGATGGCCTGCGCCAGCTGGCGGCCGATGCTCTCGGAAGGGTCGAGACAGGACTGCGGTTCCTGGAAGATCATTGAGACGTTGTGGCCCACCAGCTTGCGCCGCTCGCGCGGGCTCAGCTGCAGCAGATCGATGTCGTCGAAGCGGAAACGATCGGCGGTGACGCGCCAGTTGTCTTTGGTCACGCCGCAGATGGCCTTGGCGATCAGGCTCTTGCCGGAGCCCGATTCGCCCACCAGGCCGCGCACCTCGCCCTCGGTCAGCGTCATGCTGACGCGATCGACCGCCTTGACCGGCCCTTCGGCGGTCATAAATTCAATCGTCAAATTGCGGATATCGAGTAACGGCATTATTCCACCCCGGCATTGATTGCGCGGCGCATACCGTCGCCTAACAGGTTAACCAGCAGCACGCTGACGAGGATGGCCGCGCCGGGCAGCATCACCGTCCAGGGCGCGACGTACACCAGCTCGAGCGAATCGCCGAGCATCGCTCCCCATTCCGGCGAAGGCAACTGCGCGCCGAGATCGAGGAAGCCGAGCGCGGCGATATCCAAAATGGCCATCGACAGCGCGCGGGTGAACTCGGTCACCAGCACCGCCGCGATGTTCGGCATGACCGCGTACCACAGGATCTGCAGCGTGGAAGCGCCGTCAAGCCGGGCCGCCACCACGTACTCTTTCTCCAGTTCGTCGTGCACCGCGCTGTAGATGGTGCGCACCATGCGCGGCAGCAGAGCCAGCCACACCGCCAGCATGGCGTGTTCGAGTTTGGGGCCGATAAACGCCACCACCACGATCGCCAGCAGCAGCGACGGAATCGACAGCAGGGTATCGAGGATATGGTTGAGCACCGCCGAGCGCAGCCCGTGGGTTACGCCGGCGAACACGCCGAGGATCACGCCGCAGAACGCCGCGGCCAGCGTCACCGCCAGCGCGGAACCGAAGGTGGCGGCGGTGCCGGTCAACAGGCGGCTGAGGATGTCGCGCCCGAGATCGTCGGTGCCGAGGAAGAACGACACGTTGCCGTAGCGCGACCAGGACGGCGGCAGCAGTTGATAGCCGAGGAACTGCTGATCCAGCGCGTAGGGCGCCAGCAGGCTGCCGAACAGCGACAGCAGCAGCAGGGCGATCACGCCGTAAAAACCGATCATCGCCAGCGCGTCGCCGTAGAAAATCCGCCAGGTGTAGCGCAGCGGGCTCGGCATCTTTTTCTCGCGGTATACGTTATCGAAGGGCATACCATTCCTTATGTTTCAGCGGGTTGGTTGCCGCACCCAGAATGTCGGCCAGAACGTTAATGGTGATCACCAGCGTGCCGACCACCATCACGCCGGCGGAGATCGCCGCATAGTCCTGCTGGCGAATGGCGTTGATCAGCCACCGGCCGAGGCCCGGCCAGCTGAATACCACTTCGGTGATCATCGCCAGCGTAAGCATGGTGGAGAACTGCAGCCCCAGTTTGGGCACGATCGGCGGCAGCGCGTTGTGCAACACGTGGCGACGAATGATGGTAAAGCGCGACAGGCCGCGGGTGGCGGCGGCCTTGATGTAGTTTTGGCTCAGCACGTCATCGGTACTGATGCGCATCAGCCGCACCACTTCGGTGGTGGGCGCCACCGCCAGCGCGGCGATCGGCAGGATCATGTGGCGCAGCGCGCTGCCGATCATCTCGGCGCGGTACGGCGAGTCCGACAGCCAGGCGTCGATCAGCGCGAAACCGGTGATGGGTTTCACCTGATACAGCAGATCGAAACGGCCGGAAACAGGCAGCCAGCCGAGATGCAGCGAGAAGAACAGCATCAGCAGCAGCGCCAGCCAGAACACCGGCATCGAAAAGCCCAGCAGCGCGAAGGTGCTGATGGCGGTGTCCTGCCACTTGCCGCGCAGCACGCCGGCGATGATGCCCAGCGGAATGCCGATAAACAGCGCCAGGGCGAAGGCCAGCAGGCACAGTTCCATGGTGGCCGGGAACACTTCGCGCAGCTGTTCGCTGATCGCCTGGCCGTTGATGCTGGAGACGCCGAAGTCCCAGTGCAGCAGGCTGACGAAGTAGAACTGATAGGCGTCCAGCAGGGCGGCGCCGTTCAGCGGCGCGCGCGGCGTGAAATAGCTCAGGCTGAAGCTGACCAGCGTCAGGAAGAACAGCGTGATCAGCAGCAGCAGAATGCGGCGCAGGGTAAAGATAATCACTTTTTCACCTCCGGCGCGGATTCACGGTATACCCCGGCGAACGAGGCGTTGCCGAACGGGCTCAGCACCAATCCCTTGATGTCGTAACGATAGGCCTGCAGGCGCAGGGAAGACGCCAGCGGCAGCACCGGCAGTTGCTGCTCGAGGATTTTCTGCGCCTTGCGGTAGTTGTCGATGCGCTGAGACAGTTGCTGCGACAGCAGCGCGTTCTGCAGCACTTCGTCAAAGCCCGGATCACACCAGTGAGCATAGTTGGTTTGCGAACGGATTGCCGCGCAGCTCAGCAGCGGCCGGAAGAAGCTGTCCGGATCGTTGCTGTCGGTGGCCCAGCCGGTCAGGGTCAGATCGTGGTTCATCTCCATCAGGCGCGCTTCCTGGAAGCGGCCCTCCACCGGCACGATGGTGACGTTGATGCCCACCTGGCCGAGATCGGCCTGGATCAGTTCGGCGGTTTTCAGCGGGCTTGGGTTGTAAGACTGCGAGGCGGTCGGCACCCACAGCTTCAGGTTCAGCTGGCTGACGCCGGCCTGCCGCAGCATCTCGCGAGATTTGGCCGGATCGTACTCGGTGACGTGCGCGTCGTTGTCATAGGCCCAGGAGGCGCGCGGCAGGATCGAGGCGGCGGTTTCCGCCGTGCCGTAATAGATCGACTGCATCAACCGCTGGTTGTTGATCGCCAGCGAGATCGCCTGGCGCACATTGAGGTTGTCGAGCGGCGGTTTACGGGTGTTGAACGCCAGATAGGCGATGTTCATCCCCGGGCGCAGCGTCAGGCGCAGGCGCGGATCGTCGCGCAGAATCGACAGCTGGCTGGCCGCCGGATAGGCCAGTACGTCGCACTCGCCGGTCAGCAGCTTGGAGAGGCGGCCGGTGCCGCCGGCGCCCAGGTCGATCACCACCTGCGGCATGCGCGGCAGGCCTTTCCAGTAGGCGGCGTTGCGCGCCAGGCGAATATATTGCCCCGAGCGGTATTCGTTGAGCAGGAACGGGCCGCTGCCGACCGGCTCGCGATCGATCAGCTCCTGATGGCCTTCGCGCGTCAGCAGATCGGCGTATTCGGCGGACAACACCGGCGCGTAGTGGGTGGCCAGGTGCCACAGGAACGAGGCGTCCGGCGACTGCAGGCGAATCTCCACCGTGTAGTCGTCGAGCTTTCTCACGCTCTGCACCGAATCACCGAACTGCAGGCTGTCGAAATAGGGGTATTCGCCGCCGTTCACGTCGTGATACGGGTGTTTCTGATCGAATACGCGCGCAAAGCTGAACACCACGTCGTCGGCGTTCATCTTGCGGGTGGGCGTGAACCAGGCGGTGGTCTGGAACGGCACGTCCTTGCGCAAATGGAAGCGGTAGGTGGCGCCGTTATCCAGCACTTCCCAGCTTTGCGCCAGCTCGGGGATCAGGCGATAGGTGTAGGGATCGACGTCCAGCAGGCGATCGTACAGCTGGGCGGCCAGGGTATCCACCGTCAGGCCGCTGCTGGCCATTTGCGGGTTGAAGGTATTCAGTATGCCGCTGACGCAATAAACAAAGCCGCTTTGGCGAATGTCCGGTAGCGGCGCCGCGGTGGGCGCGGGCGGTGTTGTCGCGGCCAGGGCAGAGCCCGTCAGGCACAACGACAGTATCCAAAAGGGTAAACCACGCATAGAGGCTCATGGGTTAATCAGCAATAGCGTTAGTGTATCGCACTCTGACCATCAGCCCAATCCATTGAGCAAAATCGCTGAGTTTTCTGCGACTTGATTAATCAGCCCGTTCAGCGGCAAGAAAAAAGTTTTTCATGTTATGTTATAATATAACAAAATCATGTTACCGTTCCCCGGCAAAGTCACCATAACGCAAGGGGATGTATGAACGAAGTTGCACTTCCACCACGCCGTTCGCTGCCGGACGCTCAGGCATGGCGCGGCGAAATGAGTGATGTCGGGCTCGATTGGGTCGGGATGCAAGGGATCGCGCTGCCGCTGGAGCTGGCCGGCAAGCCATTGATGGCGAAGGTCGACGCCGGTATCAACCTGCGCGCCGAAGCGGCGGGCGAGCGCGGCATTCACATGTCGCGGCTGTATCTGGCGCTGGACGAGTTGACGCAGGGCGAGCTGACGCCGCAGCGCATCGGCCGAACGCTGCAGGCCTTTTTGGCTTCGCAGCCGGAACACAGCGATCGCGCCAGCTTGTCGATCAGTGGCGAGCTGTTGCTGTCACGCCCGGCGCTGCTGTCGCCGCAGCGCGGCTGGAAAGCCTATCCGCTGCGCATCGAGGCCACCCTGACGGACACGCTGACGCTGGTGCTGACCGTCGGCGTGCCTTATTCCTCCACCTGCCCGAGTTCGGCGGCGCTCAGCCGCCAGCTGGCGCAGCAACAGTTCCAGTTTGATTTTGAACAGGAGGCGGAGCGGGTCAGCCAGCGGCAGGTGAGCGAGTGGCTGTTGGAGCAGGGAATGCCGGCCACGCCCCACAGCCAGCGCAGCTGGGCCTGGATCACCGTAACGCCCGAGAATGAACGGGCGTTCGAACCGGTAAAACTGATTGACCGCATCGAACATGCGCTGGGCACGCCGGTGCAAACGCTGGTGAAACGCCGCGACGAGCAGGCCTTCGCGCTGGCCAACGGTCAGAACCTGATGTTTTGCGAGGATGCGGCGCGGCGCCTGTACCGCATGCTGCGCAGCCAGTGCGACTACCGCGCTTTCTCGCTGCGCGTCGAGCATCAGGAGAGCCTGCATGCCCACAATGCGGCGGCGGAGCTGAGCTGGCGGGGAGAACACCATGCTGCGTAAAAATCCCAGCGGCCATCTGCCGCAGGTCTCGCCGCTGGCCTACATCGATCCCACCGCCATTATTTGCGGCCGGGTGATCGTTGAAGATTTCGTTTACGTCGGCCCGTATGCGGTGATCCGCGCCGACGAGTTGAACGCCGCCGGCGACATGGAGCCGATCGTCATCGGCTCGCACTCCAATATTCAGGACGGCGTGGTGATCCACTCCAAGAGCGGGGCGGCGGTCACCATCGGCCGTTACAGCTCGATCGCCCACCGCGCCATCGTCCATGGCCCGTGTCGCATCGGCGATCGGGTGTTTATCGGGTTCAACAGCGTGCTGTTCAACTGCCACGTTCAGTCCGGCTGCGTGGTGCGCTACAACGCGGTGGTGGACGGCGTGACGCTGCCGGAAAACCGCTATATCCCCTCGACCGAACGCGTGGGCGCCGACAGCGATCTGTCGCGCTATCGCCAGGTCGATCGCGGCGCGCTGCAGTTTTCGGAAGAAGTGGCCGCCACCAACGTCGAACTGGTGCGCGGTTACCAGGCATTACGCAATGAATTTTAATGAGGTTTCCATGAAACAACTTCCCGTGACCGTGCTTTCCGGCTTTCTCGGCGCCGGCAAGACCACGGTGCTGAACCATATCCTGAACAACCGGCAGGGCATGCGCGTGGCGGTGATTGTCAACGACATGAGCGAAGTGAACATTGACGCCGCGCTGGTGGAGAATGAAGTGCATCTCGATCGCCAGGAAGAGAAGCTGGTGGAGATGAGCAACGGGTGCATCTGCTGCACGCTGCGCGAAGACCTGCTGGTATCGGTGCGCGAACTGGCGCAGGACGGGCGTTTCGATTACCTGTTGATCGAATCGAGTGGCATCTCGGAGCCGCTGCCGGTGGCGGAAACCTTTACCTTTGAGGATGAAACGGGCGAAAGCCTGTCCCAATTCGCCCGGCTGGATACGCTGGTGACGGTGGTCGACGGGGTGAATTTCATTCAGCAATACCAGCAGGCGCAAAGCCTGCAGGAGGCCGGCCAAAGCCTGGGTGAGGACGATCTGCGCAGCGTGGCGGACCTGTTGATTGAGCAAATTGAATTTTGCGACGTGATCCTGGTCAGCAAGACCGATCTGTTGACGCCAACGCAGCAGGGCGAAGTGATGGCGCTGCTGGCCAGCCTGAATCCCGACGCCCGCATTGTGCCGATCGCGCCGGGCAAACTGCCGCTGGAGGCGGTGCTGAATACCGGCAGCTTCAGCTTTGAAAAGGCGCAGCAGGCGCCCGGCTGGCTGAAAGAGCTGCGCGGCGAACACGTGCCGGAAACGGAAAGCTACGGCATCAGCAGCTTTGTCTATCAGGCGCGGCGGCCGTTTGCGCCGGACAAGTTCTACCGCGTGATCAACGGCGATTGGGGCGGCGGCAAGCTGCTGCGCTCGAAAGGCTTCTTCTGGCTGGCGACGCGGCCGCGGCAGGCCGGGCAGTGGAGCCAGGCTGGCGGCATCGCCCATTACGGCCTGGCGGGCACCTTTTGGCGCGCGATCCCGCAAGATAATTGGCCGCAGGATCCGCAAACGCGGGCGCATATTCAGGAGAAATGGGTGGAGCCGTTCGGCGACATGCGCCAGGAGCTGGTATTTATCGGCCAGCACTTGCAACAGGCGGCGATCGTGCGTCTGCTGGACGACTGCCTGCTGAACGACGACGAAATGGCCGCCGGCGTGGACTATTGGCTGGAGATGGCAGACCCGTTCCCTGAGTGGTAATTGCGCAATCTTCGTGTGGTAATGAGAAAAATTCTCAACAAAGTGCTTTACAGACGATACTGATAACTATTATCATCGCCTGGCAGTTCACGGAAGGCCACAGTTTGCGGCTCTGATGTGGAAGGCACGACATTGCTCACATTGCTTCCAGTGTTTTTTAAGCCAGCTCGGGTGCTGGCTTTTTTTTTGCCCGCTATTCCTCGTCCGTTTCGCCGTTTTGCAGCAGCGCATGCTTTTTCAGCATACCGCGTAGCTGATGGTAGGTGAGCCCCAGCAACTGCGCCGCCTTGCGCTGGTTGAATCGCCCTTGCTGCAGCGCTGCCTCGATCAGCGCCTTCTCTTGCTCCAACTGCCAGTTTTTCAGCTCGAGCGGCAGCGACGGCAACACGCCGGCGCCTTCAGGGGCGGGCGCAAGCGGCGTGGCCTCGCGTGGTGCAAACGGGTTGATGACGATCTCATCCAGCGGGTTGTCGCTGTCGCCGTGACGATAGACCGAACGTTCCACCACGTTTTTCAGTTCGCGCACGTTGCCTGGCCAGCCGTAGTTGAGCAACGTCTGCCTGGCGCGTTCGGTAAAGCCGGGAAACAGCGGCAGTGCCAGCTCACGGCACATTTGAATGGCGAAGTGCTCGGCCAGCAACATGATATCGGGCCGGCGTTGGCGCAGCGGCGGCAGCTGCACCACGTCGAACGCCAGCCGATCCAGCAGATCGGCGCGAAACTTGCCCGCCGCCGCCAGCGCCGGCAGATCGTCGTTGGTGGCGCACACCAACCGCACATCCACCCGCAGCGGCTGGCTGCCGCCCACGCGTTCCAGCTGACCGTATTCGATCACCCGCAGCAATTTCTCCTGCACCAGCATCGGCGCGGTCGCCAGCTCATCGAGGAACAGCGTGCCGCCGTCGGCACGCTCGAAGCGGCCCAGATGACGTTTCTGCGCGCCGGTAAAGGCGCCGGCCTCGTGGCCGAACAGCTCGGAGTCCAGCAGGTTTTCATTCAGCGCCGCACAGTTGAGCGAGATGAACGGCCCTTGCCAACGGTTGGAGAGGTAGTGCAGACGATGGGCGATCAGCTCTTTGCCGGTGCCGCGTTCGCCGAGCACCAGCACCGGTTTGTTCAGCTTTGCCACCTGGGAGACTTGCTCCAATACTTCGACAAAGGCGTTTGCTTCGCCCAACAAATTTTCTGGCTGTTCGTTCATGATGAAATTCGCCAATGTTTGGTGAAAATAATCACTCTACAGCAAGCGCGCAGAGAGTCAAAAATAAAGAGTTGTTGTTTTTCAATGGTATAAAAGTTGGCACGGGTTTTGATTATCTCTTTGGGCAAGCTGTACGACTTAACGCGGCGCTTCAGACGCCATCAGAACCAAGAGGAAGTGAATTATGGGTATTTTTTCTCGTTTTGCCGACATCGTGAACGCCAACATCAACACCCTGCTGGACAAGGCGGAAGATCCGCAGAAGCTGGTGCGGTTGATGATCCAAGAGATGGAAGACACGCTGGTTGAAGTCCGTTCTACGTCGGCGCGCGCGCTGGCGGAGAAAAAGCAGTTGCTGCGTCGCATCGAGCAGGGCGAAAGCCAGGTAAGCGACTGGCAGGAAAAAGCCGAACTGGCGCTGCGCAAAGATAAAGAAGACTTGGCCCGCGCGGCGCTGATCGAAAAACAAAAGGTTGCCGACCTGATCGCCACGCTGACGCAGGAAGTGGCGACCGTAGAAGAAACGCTGGCGCGCATGAAGAGCGAAATCGGCGAGCTGGAAAACAAGCTGACCGAAACCCGCGCGCGGCAGCAGGCGCTGGCGCTGCGTCATCAGGCCGCGTCTTCTTCCCGTGAAGTACGTCGCCAGCTCGACAGCGGCAAGCTGGACGAGGCGATGGCGCGTTTCGAACAGTTCGAACGCCGCATCGACCACATGGAAGCCGAAGCGGAAAGCATCAGCATCGGTAAAAAGAAGTCGCTGGACCAGGAGTTTGCCGAGCTGAAAGCCGACGACGCCATCAGTGAGCAGCTGGCGGCGCTGAAAGCCAAGATGAACCGCTCAGAGTAAGGCGAACCGCGGCCACACACCGGAGGTGGCCGCCAATCCAGGACCCGATAAGAAGGAATAACAATGAGTGCTTTATTACTTGCCATTCCGCTGACAATTTTCGTGCTGTTTGTCGCGCCGATTTGGCTTTGGCTGCATTACAGCAATCGGCAACAGACTGGCATCCAGCTGAGTCAGCAAGAAATGCAGCGCCTGGCGCAGCTGGCGGAAGACGCCAAACGCATGCGTGAACGCATTCAGGCGCTGGAAGAGATCCTTGATGCGGAACACCCGAACTGGAGACAGTCCTGATGAGTAATACGCTGGGCAGTAAAAAGCTTTATCGCGTACCCGAAGAAGGCATGGTGAAAGGCGTCTGCGCCGGTTTGGCCCACTATTTCGACGTGCCGGTGCGCCTGATCCGCGTGATGGTGGTGCTGTCGCTGTTCTTTGGGCTGTTCTTCTTCACGCTGGTGGCCTATATCGCGCTGGTGTTCGTGTTGGACGAGGCGCCGGCCAGCCGCTTCGAAGGCGAGCATCAGAAGACGCCGCGCCAGCTGCTCGATCAGCTGGAGTATGAGCTGGGCAGCGGCGAGCAGCAGCTGCGTCAGGTCGAGCGTTACGTGACGTCCGACACCTTCGGCGTACAGAGCCGTTTCCGCAAGCTGTAACCCTTCTTGCGAGACCCGGCCTGCGCAGGCCGGGCATCTTCGCCGCCGTTATCCCGTGAATAACCTTAATCGTCTTGTGCCGGAGGGCATTGTCATGAATAAAATCGATGTCGCGAACACCGCCAGAACGGGTGGATTTAAACGAGGAGCGGCGGCAATGTTGAAGACATTGGCTAAAGTCATCATCATAGCGTTATTGAACTATGGCCCGGCGGGCGCCGCCGGCTGGCTGTTGAAAACCGTCGGCCGCAAACCGGTGCGCTTCGTGCTGGCGCTGGTGCTGGAACCGCTGTTCCGTAAAGGCCTGAACAAGGCTTTCGGGCGTTACGTGGCGGGAGAGAAAATGCCGCCCAAGTAGGGCGGCATGATATCGTTCATTCAATTCGCTGCGGTGACTTTTGTCCCCGGGGTTGCCAAATAGACCCAATTCGAACCGTTACTTATGATTGCCTGTGCCGATGGATTTGCTGCGGTATTGGTGCAAAAAATAGCAGTGCCTTTGCAAACATTCGCAGCAGGAAGTTGAGCAAATGTCATGGAAGATAAGCTCGTGCCGAAACGACTGATGCGACTGGAGGGGCGCCACCCGTTAGTCGTTTTCACCCAGCTATAGATGGCACCTTCTTCGTCACCGGCCACAGCAGTATTGAACCATTCGGAACCAATGGGGCGCATTACGCCGCCGAGCTCTTTGGGGCCGTCGGCGATCCGTACTGCGGTATAGTTGGATTTTCCAGGCTGATATGAACAGCCGTAACTGGTGCTGATGGTCGTGTTGCCTTCAACGTCAACGTCAATGACCGAGCCTGCCCCTGATCGCGAGACATAGTAAAAATCTCCCGAGCAACGCCCGCCGAGGAAACGTAGATTGCTGGTATTGCTTTTCACGCTGCCATACTGGCAGTCGACCAAATCGATACGTGGGTTGGCTCCATCTTCTGTCAGAGCAACGTTGCCGGAAAAGTGGGTGTCCGAAATAGTACTTGGATAAGCAGGGTATCGCCAGGTCAAACTGGCTAGTCGGCAATTGCTGATCATGGCTTTTACACTGGATGAAAAGTCCATATCCTGAAGCCAGCACCCATTTATGAACACATTGAATTTTTTTCCTGATGCTGCGTGAGTAATATTCCCTCCTCGATTAATATTTGTAGCATATAAAACACCGTATCCAGAGCTATAGACTAAGTGTTTTATCTCTGATGCCTGAACTTCATTGAGGTAAACTTCGCCAGAATTATTCATATATAATAGACAGCTGGCATTGGGATTGTTGCCTATCAATTTTTGAAGCGGGCCGGATCGATGTTCCATATGTAGGTTTTTAAACCAAAGTCCTATTCCGCCATTAACATAGATAGTCGGGCTTATCAAATTGGCTTCCCATTGACAATCTTCGAATCGTAACATGTTGCAGTGGTCATTTTGCATTGTTGATGTTAAATGAATGGGGGCAAGAAGCATCTTATTGAAGTCAGTGATGTCCAGGTAGTTATCATAATCTCCCGACGTTCTGCCGCAGCCTTGAACCTCGACGAATTTGAAGTAACTATCCTGGACCTTATCCAAATAAAGACCTGCTCCCCGACAGTAAAGAATGCTTACATTCTGGGCATGCACATAGCTTGCGTATTTTATACTCAGTCCGCAAATCGTCTTGTTATTTCCCCTTAGCTGGAAGTTTCTGAAACTGACACCGCTATAGGTTATTTCTCCCTGAGCGGCGCCGATGGTTATAATTCCTTTTATATCAGTCTGTTCTGCCGAATCTTGTCCGTTGTAGACGAGCACGGCACGACCGTTGTAACTGCTTTCACCGTAAAGGGAAATTCCACTGTTGGCTGGAAAGACGACCGGTGTTTTAATATTCCAATAGCCGCTTGGAATCTTTACGGAGCGTTCACCTCTGATCAGCGCAATGTTTTGAATCAGGGGGCCATTATCGTCAAGAGTAAGATCACATCCCCCGTCGTATAAAGAAAGTTGGGTTAAGTCATTACGATACCACGCTGCTGGGGATTGATTGACTTTAAGCGTCGAATAGCCACCGTCGTCAATAGCATTTACCGCGTTGGTGTGTCCTGTAAATACACCGCCACCTTTACCCTTTCCTTGATAATACTCGGTTAAGATTATGCGTTGACCGTCATATTCTGGTTGGGTGTTTTTTAGTGTTGCTATCGAATTTATAATGGTCAGGCTGCGTTCGAAATTAATTGTGCTCATCGGATTCTCCGGTTAATATTCGTATTGACATAAACGTTTTGATGAAGGGTTTGTATCGTTAGTACGAGTGATTGTGATTATTCCTGTGGGGGTAATGCTATCTCGTCTTTGTATAGGGGGCGATATTAGGTTGCTCGGCTATGTCTTACACAAAGCGTTGTCGGTTAAGTTGAGAAGGTGGCAGTTTTCATCTGTGGCAAATCTCACTCTGCTTATGGCTATAATAGTGAGCATAGGCCATGTGGTTAGCGAAGTGTTACCGTGTAACTGCATGTTTTAGTGAATAAAAGGATGTGACTCCAGGCAAAATGAAACGACTGCAAAATGAGTTAACCTCGCTGGTCAACCGCGGAATGGATCGCCATCTGCGCCTGGCGGTGACCGGCCTGAGCCGCAGCGGCAAAACCGCCTTTATCACCGCTTTCGTTAACCAACTGCTGCATGTGCACAGCGGCGCGCGCATGCCGCTGTTTTCACCGGTGCGCGAAGAACGCCTGTTGGGCGTTAAACGCATCCCGCAGCGCGATCTCGGCATCCAGCGTTTCACCTATGACGAAGGGCTGGCGCAGCTGTACGGCACGCCGCCGGCCTGGCCGACGCCGACGCGCGGCGTCAGCGAAATTCGTCTGGCGTTGCGCTACCGCTCCAACGACTCGCTGCTGCGCCACTTCAAAGACACCTCAACGCTGTACCTGGAGATCGTCGATTATCCTGGTGAATGGTTGTTGGATCTGCCGATGCTCGAACAGGATTACCTGGCCTGGTCGCGCCAGATGACTGGGCTGCTGCAGGGCGAACGCGCCGAATGGGCCAAGCCCTGGCTTGAGCTGTGCAAAGCCTGCGATCCGCTGGCGCCGGCCGACGAAAACCGCCTGGCGGCGATCGCCCAGGCCTACACCGATTATCTGCTGCGTTGCAAGAGCGAAGGGCTGCACTTCATTCAGCCGGGCCGTTTCGTGCTGCCGGGCGACATGGCTGGCGCGCCGGCGCTGCAGTTTTTCCCGTGGCCTGACGTGGCCGCGATCGGCGAGTCGAAGCTGGCGCAGGCCGACAAGCATACCAACATCGGCATGTTGCGCGCTCGCTTCAATTACTACTGCCAGTCGATCGTCAAGAACTTCTACAAAGAGCATTTCGTCCGTTTTGATCGGCAAATCGTGCTGGTCGACTGCCTGCAGCCGCTCAACAGCGGCCCACAGGCATTCAACGACATGCGTCTGGCGCTGACCCAGCTGATGCAGAGCTTCCATTACGGCAAGCGCACGCTGTTTCGCCGCTTGTTCTCGCCGACCATCGACAAACTGATGTTCGCCGCCACCAAGGCGGACCATATCACCGCCGATCAGCATGCCAATCTGGTGTCCTTGCTGCAACAGCTGGTGCAAGAGGCGTGGCAGAATGCGGCGTTCGAAGGCATCAGCATGGATTGCGTCGGCCTGGCCTCGGTGCAGGCGACCGAGAGCGGCATCGTCGATCATCAGGGGCAGCGTATCCCGGCGCTGAAGGGCAACCGCCTCAGCGACGGCGCGCCGCTGACGGTGTTCCCTGGCGAAGTGCCCGCCCGCCTGCCGGGGCCGGCGTTCTGGCAGAGCCAGGGGTTCCACTTCGATGAATTTCGTCCGCGTGCCATGAGCGTGGACACACCGTTGCCGCACATCCGCCTGGATGCGGTAATGGAGTTTTTATTGGGAGACAAATTGCGATGAGCGAGCCGATCAAACCGCGTATCGATTTTGACGAGCCGCTGCAGCCGCCGCAGGAACCGGCGTTGCGCGCCGGCGTCGCTTTCGACGCCGAGCAGGCGGAGAGCTTCTTTCCGGCGGCGCCGGAGCTGCAGCAGGAGGAGGAAGAAGGGCGCGCCGAAGGCATCATTAACGCCGCGCTGAAGCCGAAACGCAGCCTGTGGCGCAAAATGGTGACCGCCGGGCTGGCGCTGTTCGGCGTCAGCGTGGTGGCGCAGGGCGTGCAGTGGGTGCATAACGCCTGGGTGCAGCAGGACTGGATCGCCATGGGCGGCGGCGTGGCCGGCGGCCTGATCGTGTTCGCTGGCGTCGGTTCGGTGGTCACCGAGTGGCGGCGTTTGTATCGGCTGCGCCAGCGCGCGGAAGAGCGCGACGTGGCGCGCGAGCTGTTGCACAGCCACGGGCTGGGGCAAGGGCGCGAATTCTGCGAGAAGTTGGCGCGCCAGGCCGGGCTGGATCAGGGGCATCCGGCGCTGCAGCGCTGGCAGGCCTCGCTGCATGAAACGCAAAACGATCGTGAAGTGGTGGAGCTGTACGCCAAACTGGTGCAGCCGGTGCTCGACAACCAGGCGCGGCGCGAAATCAGCCGCTCCGCCGCCGAGTCGACGCTGATGATCGCCGTCAGCCCGTTGGCGTTGGTGGATATGGCGTTTATCGCCTGGCGCAACATCCGTTTGATCAACCGCATCGCCGCGCTGTACGGCATCGAACTGGGTTACTTCAGCCGCATTCGTCTGTTCCGGTTGGTGCTGCTCAATATCGCTTTCGCCGGCGCTTCCGAGCTGGTGCGCGAAGTGGGCATGGACTGGATGTCGCAGGATCTGGCGGCGCGGCTGTCGGCGCGCGCGGCGCAGGGCATTGGCGCCGGGCTGTTGACCGCGCGACTGGGCATCAAGGCGATGGAACTGTGCCGCCCGCTGCCGTGGCTGGAAGGGGAAAAACCGAAGCTCGGCGATTTCCGCAGCCAACTGATTGGCCAATTGAAAGATACGCTGAAAAAGGGCGACGGCAAGGCCAAATAACCCCGCGACGGCGCTCTCAGGAGCGCCGTTTTCTGAGCGGCGCCGGCGCCGGACGTAATCGAGACTTGACGACAGCCGATCCCCCTGTGATTGCGTGATAAATCTCTGCAAAATTAATTATGGTTGTGATAACTCTCTGTTTGTAGGCTAAAATGACGCCGATGCTGTTATTCACTTGCGTTTAAAATCAGCAACCACGGCAATAAATCAGAGTTCTGTCAACTTTTGCTGACAGATCGCTTCTACCGCCCGGTGCGAGGGAGTATCATCATCGTCAACGATCCCCGCACTTGCAGAGATAAGGCCAACACTGATGCGTTTGGAAGTATTTTGCGAAGACCGCCTCGGTCTCACTCGAGAATTACTCGATCTTTTGGTATCGCGCAGCATTGACTTACGTGGCATCGAGATCGATCCCATCGGCCGCATTTACCTCAATTTTTCCCAGCTGGACTTCGATACTTTCCGCGCGTTGATGGCGGAGATCCGTCGCATCGCCGGCGTGACCGACGTGCGCACCGTCAGCTTTATGCCTTCCGAACGCGAGCATCGCGCGCTGCGTGCGCTGCTGGAGTCGATGCCGGAGCCGGTGTTCTCTATCGACATGAAGGGCAAGGTCGAGCTGGCCAACCCGGCGGCGCAGGCGCTGTTCAGCCTGAGCGAAGACAAGATCCGCAACCAGACCGCCGGGGCGCTGATCGGCGGCTATAACTTCAGCCGCTGGCTGGAGAGCGAGCATACGGCGCCGCACTCAGAACGGGTGGTGATCCGCAGCCAGGACTTCCTGATGGATATTACGCCTATCTATCTGGAGGACGAACAGCAACAGCCGGCTGCGGTCGGCGCAGTGGTGATGTTGAAGTCCACCGCGCGAATGGGCCGCCAACTGCAAAATCTGTCGGTGAACGACGATACCGAATTCGACCACATCGTCGCGGTGAGCGCCAAGATGCGTCACGTGCTGGAGCAGGCGCGCAAGCTGGCGATGCTCGATGCGCCGCTGCTGATCGTCGGCGATACCGGTACCGGCAAGGATATTCTGGCCCGCGCCTGCCACCTGCGCAGCCCGCGCGGCAAGCAGCCGTTCCTGGCGCTGAACTGCGCCGCGCTGCCGGATGACGTGGTGGAGAGCGAGCTGTTCGGCCATGCGCCGGGCGCTTATCCCAACGCGCTGGAAGGCAAGAAAGGCTTCTTCGAGCAGGCCAACGGCGGTTCGGTGCTGCTGGACGAGATCGGCGAAATGTCGCCGCGCATGCAGACCAAACTGCTGCGTTTCCTCAACGACGGCACCTTCCGCCGAGTCGGCGAAGAGCATGAGGTGCACGTCGATGTGCGCGTGATCTGCGCCACCCAGAAAAACCTCACCGAGCTGGTGCAGCGCGGCGAATTCCGTGAAGACCTCTATTACCGCCTCAACGTGCTGACCATCACCATCCCGCCGCTGCGCGAACGTCCGCAGGACATCATGCCGCTGACCGAACTGTTCGTGGCGCGCTTCGCCGATGAACAGGGCGTAGCGCGGCCCAAGCTGGCGAGCGATCTGGGCGGCTTCCTCAGCAAATACGGCTGGCCGGGCAACGTGCGCCAGCTGAAAAACGCCATCTACCGCGCGCTGACGCAAACCGAAGGCTACGAGCTGCGGCCGCAGGATATCGTGTTGCCGGAGTTCGAGGTGGAAATGTCGCTGGGCGACGAGGTGCTGGACGGCTCGCTGGACGACATCAGCAAGCGTTTCGAGCGCTCGGTGCTGACGCGCCTGTATCGCACCTATCCCAGCACCCGCAAGCTGGCGAAGCGCCTGGGCGTTTCCCATACCGCCATCGCCAACAAGCTGCGCGAGTATGGCCTGAGCAGCCGTAAAGGCGGCGCCGAGGGCGAAGAATAAGAAAGGCGCCTTGCGGCGCCTTTAGCGTGTTTCCAAAGCCGGCGAACGCCGGCTTTGTTATTATTTCAGCGCTGCCAGCGCCGCGTCGTAATCCGGCTCGGTGGTGATTTCGTTCACCAGCTCGCTGTACAGCACGTTGTCCTGGCCATCCAGCACCACGACCGCACGCGCGGTCAGGCCCGCCAATGGACCTTCGGCGATTTCAACGCCGTATGCCTGTTTGAACTCGGCGCCGCGCAGGGTGGACAGGGTGACCACGTTGCTCAGGCCTTCCGCGCCGCAGAAACGCGACTGCGCGAACGGCAGATCGGCGGAAATGCACAGCACCACGGTGTTATCCAGGCCGCTGGCCAACTGGTTGAATTTACGCACCGACGTCGCGCAGACGCCGGTATCGATGCTTGGGAAGATGTTCAGGACTTTGCGTTTACCCGCGAAGCTGCTCAGCGCTACGTCTGACAGGTCTTTGGCAACCAGCGAGAAGGCCTTGGCCTGTTCGCCCTGCTGTGGCAGTTTGCCCGCTACGCTGACCGGATTGCCTTGAAAATGTACTGTCTGAGTCATTGCTAGATTCCTTTTACAGGTGTTTATACAAAGGGTATGAACCTGATGGAACGGCGCGCCGGCGACGGCTGTTAACATCAGGTTCACACCCTGGCGCCAGTTTATGACAAGCGGGGCGGATTGGATATCAAAGTTTGCTAAATAGTTGTATATATTAGGCTGTTCTATAAAACATCACCGGCGCATCAGCCTGCCTGGATGCGCAGTTTTCGCTCAGGAGCCGTTATGAGAGACATGCGTTTTTACCCGGAAGCCTGGCCGCTGCACACCGCCTTCGTGATCGCGCGCGGCAGCCGCACCGAAGCCCGGGTGGTGGTGGTCGAAATCGAACAGCAGGGCGTGCGCGGCGTCGGCGAATGCACGCCGTATCCGCGCTATGGCGAGAGCGAGGAATCGGTGATGGCGCAGCTGGCTGAGATGGCGCCGGCGATCGCGCGGGGCATCACCCGCGAGCAGCTGCTGTCGCAGATGCCGGCGGGCGCGGCCCGCAACGCGCTGGATTCGGCGCTGTGGGATCTGGAGTGTCGTCTGCACGGGCAAAGCCTGTGGCAGCGCAGCGGCGTGACGGCGCCGGCGCAGATCAGCATGGCGCAGACCGTCAGCATCGGCACGCCGGAAGCGATGGCCTTCGCCGCGCGTGAGCTGGAGCGGCAGGGCGCCACGCTGCTGAAGATCAAACTCGACGATCACTATATCAGCGAGCGGCTGGTGGCGATCCGCGCCGCGGTGCCGCAGGCGACGCTGATCGTCGACGCCAATGAATCTTGGCAGGCGGAAGGGCTGGCGGCGCGCTGCCAGCTGTTGGCCGATCTCGGCGTAGCGATGCTGGAGCAGCCGCTGCCGGCCGGTGACGACGCCGCGCTGGAGCACTTTATTCATCCGCTGCCGATCTGCGCCGATGAGAGCTGCCACACCCGTGCCGATCTGCCGCAGCTGGCGCAACGCTATCAGATGGTCAACATCAAACTGGACAAAACCGGCGGCTTGACCGAGGCGTTGGCGCTGGCGCAGGCCGCGCGCGAACAAGGGTTCGCCATCATGCTCGGCTGCATGTTATGTACGTCGCGGGCGATATCCGCTGCCTTGCCGCTGGCGCCGGCGGCGCGCTTCGTCGATCTGGACGGCCCGACCTGGCTGGCGCGAGACGCCGAACCGGGCCTGGCGTTCGAATGCGGGGCGATCGTCGATATCGCCCCGTAGGGATTAATCCGGGTAGGTCAACAACTCGGTCATCGCGTCGATGTAACGCTCGCTGGCGGCATCGGCGGAGATCGGCGGGAATTCGGCGGTGATGCACGGCAGCGACAGATCCGCGCACCAACTGCCGAACGAACCGGGCGTTTCATAGCCGACGCTGGTCACCAGCGGGAGTTCGAACTTGTGCGACAGCCAAACGCCGAGCCGCGAGCTGGCGGGATCTTCGATGCAGGCCAGCGGCTCATGGAACGACACCACCCAATGCGGCTTCAGGCGATGGATCAGATGACACAGCGCCTGGGTTTCCGGTTCGGAGCCGGGGCGCCCGCCGGTGGAGAGCCTGACGTCGCGCACCGGCGCCGCGCTGTTCCAGCGGTAGACGGTGTCGCCGGAGCGCCAGTTGGCGGCCGGGAAGTTGCGGTTCAGATCGACGCCGTTGGCATTGGCGCGCAGCCCCAGCTGACAGCCGTCGGGGTTGACCGCCAGCACCACGTGGTGGCGCAACTGTTCGGGGGCGATGCTGCGCAGCGCGCAGGACAGGGTTACGATGGCGGCGCTCTCATCGCCGTGGGTGCCGGCGATGATCAGCCCGGTCTGCGGGCCGCTGACCGCCGCTGGGAAATAGAGCAGCGGTGCGCCCAGCAGCGAGCTGCCGTAGTTCTCTCCTGCGATGGCCAACTGGCCACGTTCACTGCGTGGTCGATGTTCGGTCATGGTATTGTCCCTGAGTTAAAGGCCGAGAGTCATTGTCATTTTATTCAGTGTATTACGCTTTGAGACATCTTTCCCATCGCAATTGTGCGGCGTTTGCGCGATCTGTGATGCGGTAGCGGCGAAAACGCCAATTAAACCGCACCTGGCCTGAGGCTGTTGTTATACTAACGGCAGAGCTAAGCCAATCACCCGCAAGAGGATTTAACATGCCAGTAGCCAGAATCATCGCCAGCTATAGCGAAAATGAAAATGACACCATCACGCTGCTGTGCGGCGTAGACGCTGAAAACCAGATCCGCCAGGGGGAATGGTTCGGCGTGGTGAAAAACGACGACGGGCGCGGGGACGAATCGAACTATCCGTTCACCCTGCATATCGATTACCAGAAAGATGCCTTCTACCTCGACTACGGTTACGACGACGCAGATGCGCGCCAGCTGCAAAAAACCGATATCTCGGCACGTCCGCTGGCCGAGAAAGGCTTTTTCACCGTGTTCGATGAAGAAGAGGACGAAGAGTTCAGCTACCGCATCAACAGCATCCACCTGTACGACTGACGGTCGCCGCTGCAAACACCGCCCGTGCCGCCCTGTGCCGCACGGGTTTTTTTATCGCCTGAATCGCACTTTTTGCAACTTCTCGGCCGTGAGCGCTAGGCCGGATGGATCTTGTGCTATATGATAAAAAATTCAGATGGTTAACGGGGGACAAATCACAATGACGGGAAAAAAAATGCAACGGGGTTTTCGTTTGGCGCTCTGCGCGGCGGCGATCGGCGCCTGTATAAGCAGCGCCATGGCGGCGCAGGTTCCCCCGGGCACCGCGCTGGCGGACAAACAGGAAATCGTGCGTCACATTAAAGACGAACCGGCCTCGCTCGATCCAATCAAAGCGGTGGGCTTGCCGGAGGCACAGCTGGCGCGCGATCTGTTCGAAGGGCTGGTCAATCAGGACGCCAACGGCAAAGTGATCCCCGGCGTCGCCACCCGCTGGCAGACCAGCGACAACCAGACTTATATCTTCCATCTGCGTAAAGACGCGCGGTGGTCAAACGGTGACCCTGTCACGGCAAAAGACTTCGTTTACAGCTGGCAGCGGCTGGTAGAACCGAAAAATTTGTCGCCGTTCGCCTGGTTCGCGCAGCTGGCGGGGATCCAGAACGCCGAGCAGATCATCAGCGGCAAACTGCCTGCCGATCGCTTGGGCGTATCGGCGCCGGATGACTACACGCTCAAGGTGCAGTTGGACAAGCCGGTGCCGTACTTCGTCAGCCTGACGGCCAACTTCAGCCTGTTCCCGGTGAACAAGGCGGTGGTGGAAAAATACGGCAACGACTGGACCAAGGTCGGCAATCTGGTGGGCAACGGCGCGTTC
Organism: Serratia sp. PGPR-27; assembly: GCF_022678525.1. Lineage (NCBI taxonomy): Bacteria > Pseudomonadati > Pseudomonadota > Gammaproteobacteria > Enterobacterales > Yersiniaceae > Serratia > Serratia sp. PGPR-27. Next base: position 28,000 of record NZ_JALBYS010000031.1, read on the forward strand.
AAACTGCAGGAGCGGGTGGTGAACGAGAAGCTGGTGCTGACGCCTAACGACCATTACTGGGATCATGCGCGCACCGTGCTGACCAAAGTGACCTTCGTGCCGATCAACCAGGAATCCAACGCCACCAAGCGTTACCTGGCGGGTGACATCGACATCACCGAATCCTTCCCGAAAAACATGTATCAGAAGCTGCTGAAAGACATTCCGGGGCAGGTGTACACGCCGGATCAATTGGGCACCTATTATTACGCGTTCAACACCCAGCGTGCGCCAACCAACGACGTGCGGGTGCGCCAGGCCTTGTCCTATGCCATCGATCGCAAGATTATCGCGGAAAAAGTGCTGGGCACCGGCGAAAAACCGGCCTATCACTTCACGCCGGACGTGACCGCCGGGTTCAAACCCGAGGCGAGCTTGCTGCAACAGCAGCCGCAGGCGGAGCTGGACGCGCAGGCCAAAGCGTTGCTGCAGGCAGCCGGTTACGGCCCGAACAACCCGCTGAAGCTGACGCTGCTGTATAACACCTCGGAAAGCCACCAGAAGATCGCCATCGCCGTGGCCTCGATGTGGAAGAAAAAGCTCGGTATTGACGTCAAGCTGCAGAATCAGGAGTGGAAAACCTATATCGACAGCCGCAATACCGGCAATTTCGATGTGATCCGCGCCTCCTGGGTGGGTGACTATAACGAGGCGTCGACCTTCCTGTCGCTGCTGATCTCCACCCACAGCGGCAATATCGCCAAGTTCAAGAATGCGGACTACGACAAGCTGCTGGCGCAGGCGGGGCGGGAAACCAACCCGGCGGCGGTGACCGCCGATTACAACAAGATGGAACAGATCATTGCCGATCAGGCACCGATCGCGCCGATATACCAATATACCAACGGCCGCCTGATCAAACCGTGGGTAAAAGGCTACCCGATCACCAATCCGGAAGACGTGGCCTATAGCCAAACGATGTATATCATCAAACACTGAGTTGGTTTATTTACCGCCCCCGCGCAATGTGGGGGCGTTATTTTTTTTCGGCGGCGAAACCACGAGACTAATTAATTTTCCACGCGATAAACCCCGTTTAATAATAAACGGGGTTGCCATCATCACATTAATATTGTCTATTTCAGAGAGCGGTTACGCTTACAGACAGTCCCGCATGGCGTCCACCACTACGCGGCCGCTCATATCGGTCTGAGTAATGCGGTAGCTGGTGGGATAAGAACGACGGGTACTGAAACGATCGTGGACGGAGACCTTGCCAATCTGCAGGCCGGCGGCGTTTTTCACCACGAACTCACTGATCTCTTCCTGGCCCTGGTTTTGCAAATGAATATTGCTGATTTTTTCCAGCGTATCGCTGGCGTTTATTTTTAAATGGTCGCGTAACATAACTACCTCCTCGTAGTGAGAAAAGTATATGCCCCTAAAATTTGCGCTGAAACAGCTTTGTGTTGATTTATTATTATCATTTTGAATTAAAATTGATAGCAATATGTTAAGTCATAATAATAACGGCATTACCAGCGCTTTATCGGTGATATTGTCTGATTTATCGGCAAGGGTTTATTTCATTGCCGTTATTATTAGTCTGCATTAATGGGAAACAGCGCCGGCCTGGCCGCCGGCGCGGGAAAGACGCAGGCGACGTTGTGCCCACAGCCGGGCACGATCGTTAACCGATGCGGCTTATCCGGCGCCAGATAACGTCGGTCATAGTCGGCATAGGCCAGGGCGCGCTGCAGCCGATAAGGACCCTGCAGCTGGGCGGCGCAGGATTTGTCGAGTATCCGATAGTAGGCGCCCGGCGCGGTGCCGGTATCATCGGCGGCGGCCAGATAAGTGATATCGGCCGCAGCATAGCGCCTGCGAGCCGCGTCTGCAGTGCGCTGCAGGTGAGCGGGAAGCGCTTCCAGACCGTATTTCCAGCGATTGGCCTGCGGGCAGCGGCCGGCGTCCAGCGTTTGCCAGCGGAAACGGCAGGCTGTTTCAATGCCGCAGCTTCCCCAGCTTGTGGGCAGAGGGCGCAGGCGATCAAAATAGAGCCAGCTGCCGGGATCGGCCACCACATAGCGCAGACGCACTCCGCTTGGCGGATGAGCAAAGCCGACATAATGTTGTACGAACTGGGCGCCGGCGGAAAAACCGGCCACGGTGATCGACTGCAGCGACGGCCAACGCCGTTTCAGATCGGCCAGCAGGTTATCCATGGCGTTGAACGAGCCGGTTTTCCCGCCATTATCCAAACCGCCTGCGATCCACGAGCCGCAGCGCCAGAGAGCGTCACCGTCTTGCGGCTGGGGCAGACCGGCGGAATGGCAGCGGGCGGCGAGTTTCACCGGCACCTGGAACAGCGGGGCGACCAGCAAGCTGTTGTCTCCCGCTCCCTGCGCGGCATCGATCGCCGCTTGCAACGTCTTGGCGGCGTCGCGTGGATGCCCGTGCATCACCACCAGCGCGGTATGCGGCTGGGGGGATCGAGCGCGAGCGACAAAATAAGGCAGGGAACCCGCCGCCGTCGGCGCGTGGTAGGGCGTGGCGAGACGTTCTAACACCGGTTCTGCGCGAACCGATTGGCCGAACAGCAGCAGAGTGGCCATGGCGATGCAGCGCAGGCGGCGGCGCCTCGTCAGGTTCGGCGCAGCACCGTGCGCAGTTGTCTCAGGACTTCCCTGCATCGTTGTTCCTCACGCGCGCGTTGATAGTAGCGATAAAAGGCGCGTTCCGAACTGAGGTTACCCGCGCGTGCCAGCTGCCTGAAGGTCAGGAATGCCAGGCTGAACATAATCATAATAAATAATAGGCCGGGGAACAGCAGCTGCCAGCCGTCGGTGATGCGCGCATTAGGCAGATAGTGGAGTGAATGGGGCGTGATCAATACCCCAAACTGCTGCAGCCCCCATTGAGTCAAAGCGGGGAACAGCACCAGCAGCGTAACGAACACCAAATACAGCAAGAAATAGCGGCAGGAAAGCAGGAAACGTTTGAAAGCGTTATTGGCGCTTGGCCGCAACACGAAGCCAGCGGACGTGGCGCGCAAGATTTGCTGGCGGCCACCGGTGAAGCGATAGCGTTCCAGCGCCGCTACGCTGTCCGGTAACGCCAACAGCAGCTGCAGCGCAGTGAGGCTGGCGCTGCTGTTGCCGATATAGTCGCGAAAGCGTAACAGGCGTATGGGGGCGCTTTGGGGCTTCTCGACGGATTCGAGCAGGTTTAGCAGCTTATCGTGGTTTTCCCGCCGAATGCGGAAGGGCATTTTGACGAGGGCGAAAAACATCGCGCCAAAGGCCCCTACGGTGGGTACGACGATGTCCAGAAAAGTTTTTAGCATGGCGATCTCCTGCGGTTCTCCGTTCGTTCCTTGCGGCAGAAGTATAGATCACGTTTATGGGACAACGAGAAAACTGGCGTTACAGCTTGGCCTTTGATCTCCAAGGCGTTAACGCTAGACTCAGCAACATAAGCAAGACTGAGGGGATAAATGAATGGATGTGATTGAGGGGAGCGAGCTGCAGGTCGCCGATGCGGTTTACGCCTACCAGCTCGACGGCAAGGGGGGCGTCACGCCGATCGAGCGGGATGACAAGATCACCTGCGAGGCGCCGTGCTGGCTGCATCTTGATTACGCGCACCCGGCCAGCGCTGAATGGCTGAGTACCACGCCGCTGCTGCCGGACTCGGTGCGTGAAGCGCTCTCCGGCGAAAGCTCGCGGCCGCGCGTCAGCCGCCAGGGCGAAGGCACCATGATCACCCTGCGCAGCATCAACTTTAACGCTAATTCCCGGCCGGATCAGCTGGTCACCATCCGCGTATATATCACCGACAAGCTGATTATCTCCACCCGGCACCGCAAGGTGTATTCCATCGATCAGGTGGTGAACGATCTGCAAAGCGGCGCCGGGCCGACCAACAGCGGCAGCTGGCTGGTGGAAATTTCCGATGCGTTGACCGATCACACCAGCGAATTTATCGAGGATCTGCACGACAAGATTATCGATCTGGAGGACGCCTTGCTGGAGCAGCAGGTGCCGGAGCGCGGCCAGCTGGCGCTGATCCGTAAACAGCTGATCGTGCTGCGCCGTTACATGGCGCCGCAGCGCGACGTCTTCGCGCGGCTGGCCAGCGACCGCCTGCCGTGGATGAGCGATGACGATCGTCGGCGCATGCAGGATATCGCCGATCGCCTGGGACGGGGATTGGACGATCTGGACGGCAGCATCGCGCGCACCGCCATCTTGTCCGACGAAATCACCACGGTGATGGCCGACGCGATGAACCGCCGCACTTACACCATGTCATTGTTGGCGATGGTATTTCTGCCCACCACTTTCCTGACCGGGTTGTTCGGGGTCAACCTTGGCGGTATTCCGGGCGGCGGTAATCCTTTCGGTTTCGCGGCATTTTGCCTGATGCTGGTCGGATTGGTGCTTGGCGTCGCCTGGTGGCTGAAGCGCAGCCGCTGGCTGTAGGCAAAAATGACGAAAACCCGGTTAACATTGAGCAATATCAACATTTAGCCGGGGGAAATGGGGCATGATCTCTCTCGCAGGTGAATGCAACGTCAAGCGATGGGCGTTGCGCTCCATAATTGTCTTACTTTCTTATTTTTGAATTACTGCATAGCACATTTGATTCGTACAATGCCGGTTTAATCACCGGCATTTTTTTATTCGATTTCCTTCTTCTTCAGGCCGCGCTTTCATCCCAGAAGCTGGCTTCAATCTTGTGCCCATCCAAATCACGGACAAAGCAGCCGTAGTAAGCCTCGCCGTAATGCGGCCGCGAACCGGGCGCGCCTTCATCGACGGCGCCGGCCAGCAGCGCCTGGCGATGGAATTCATCCACCTGTTGCTTACTGGTAGCGAAAAAACCGACGTGCGTGCCATTGCCGGGCGAGGCCGGCCGGCCGTCGATCGGCACCTGCAGCCAAAACTCCGGGTAGTCGCGGCCGTAGCCAATGGCGCCGGGATGCTCCAGCACGCGTCGGCAACCCAAAGCGGCCAGCGCACGATCGTAAAAGGCGGCGGCGGCCTCGAAATCGTTGGAGCCCAGCGAGACGTGGGACAGGCAGGGGGTGATGTTCATTGCGCGATCTCCATATGACTGTATAAATAAACAGTATAGGGTAAAAACGGCACTGCCCAGCAAATTTTGCGCAAACTGTGAACAGGATCGAGATCGTCGGGAAAGAGAAATGTCGCCGCTCGCAGGATGGCAAGCGGCGAGGGGGCTTATTTGATTTCCAGCACGTTCAAACGCTCTGGCGCAGGCGCCGCGTCGTCCGAGTCTTCCGGCTGCCAGCCGACCGGCTGCATCGGGATGTCTTCGCGATCGAAGGCCAAATCGCCGCCGTCCACCACCGCGCTGCCGTGGTGAATGCCTTTGAAATCGAACAGGTTGATATCGCTCAGGTGCGAAGGGACCACGTTCTGCATGGCGCTGAACATGGTTTCCAACCGGCCTGGGTAACGCTTGTCCCAGTCGCGCAGCATGTCGCCGATCACCTGGCGCTGCAGATTAGGCTGCGAGCCACACAGATTGCATGGAATGATCGGGAACGCTTTGGCGATCGAGAAACGCTCGATGTCTTTCTCGCGGCAATAGGCCAGCGGGCGGATGACCACGTGTTTGCCGTCGTCGCTCATCAGCTTGGGCGGCATGCCTTTCATCTTGCCGCCGTAGAACATGTTGAGGAACAGCGTCTGCAGAATGTCGTCGCGGTGGTGGCCCAGAGCGATCTTGGTGGCGCCCAGTTCGGTGGCGGTGCGGTACAGAATGCCGCGGCGCAGGCGCGAACACAGCGAACACGTGGTTTTCCCTTCCGGGATCTTGTCTTTAACGATGCTGTAGGTGTTTTCTTCGACGATCTTGTACTCCACCCCCAGGCTTTCCAGATAGGCGGGCAGAATGTGCTCCGGGAAGCCGGGCTGTTTCTGATCGAGGTTCACCGCCACCAGCGAGAAGTTGACCGGCGCGCTTTGCTGCAGATTGCGCAGGATCTCCAGCATGGTGTAGCTGTCTTTGCCGCCGGACAGACAGACCATGATGCGGTCGCCTTCTTCAATCATATTGAAATCGGCGATCGCTTCGCCCACGTTGCGGCGCAGGCGCTTTTGCAATTTGTTCAGGTTGTACTGCTCTTTTTGGCTAACGGATTGCTTTTCTGACATTTAAATCGTGCTCATTCTCAATGGGGGGCACTAGGGGCATGGCGTTATAGACCGCGAGTTTACCATTCAACCGGCCGATTTTGATCATTATTCATCATCCAGCCGCCACGCACCCGACGCGAGGCCTGTATGGTACGGATTGCGCGCCGGAATGCCAGCAGGTTTTGTTGCTGCGATTTACGTCGGCGGTAAAAGAACAGGGCGCGAATCGCTCGCGCCCTGAGGGAGGTTACTCAGCGGCGGACTTTTCCGCCTTGCCGGCCAGCAGGCTGAGGAAATCGTACTTCTCCTTCAGCTCTTTCTCGGCGGCCTGATACAGCGTGCTGGCCACCTCCGGCTGCTGCGCGTTCAGGCGACGGAAACGCTGCTCGTTCAGCAGTGTTTCAGCCAGGCTGCTGTTCGGCGGGCGCGAATCCAGCGCCAATGCGGCCTTGCCCTCGGCGCTGCGGCGCGGATCGAAGCGGTACAGCGGCCAGAAGCCGGTGGCGGTCAGCTGTTTCATCTGATCGTGGCTGAGCGCCAGATCGTAGCCGTGTTCTTCGCACGGGCTGTAGGCGATGATCAGCGACGGCCCCGGATAGGCCTCGGCCTCCTGAATCGCTTTCACCGTCTGGTTGAGCTGCGCCCCCAGCGAAATCTGCGCGACGTAGACATGGCCGTACATCATCATACTGACGCCCAGATCCTTGCGCGCCTTGCGCTTGCCGTGCTCGCCGAACTTGGTCACCGCGCCCAGCGGCGTGGCCTTCGACTGCTGGCCGCCGGTGTTGGAGTAGCACTGGGTGTCGAGCACCAGCACGTTGACGTTCTCCGTCAGGCTGAGCACGTGATCCAAACCGCCGAAGCCGATGTCGTAGGCCCAGCCGTCACCGCCGATCAGCCAGATCGATTTATCCACCAGGTAGTCGGCGTCCGCCGCCAGCTGGCGCGCATCTTCGCCTTCGAAACTCGCCAACAGCGTGCGCAGTTCGGCGATTTGCTTGCGGCGCGGCTCCGGCGCTACGTCGGCCATCTGCAGGGCGTTGACCAATTGCTCCGGCAGCTGCGGCGCCAGTGCGTTCAGCAGACGCAGCACTCGCGCGCGATGTTGATCGACCGTCAGGCGGAAGCCCAGGCCGAATTCGGCGTTGTCTTCGAACAGCGAGTTGGCCCACGCCGGCCCGCGCCCTTCGGCGTTGGTGGTGTACGGCGTGGTCGGCAGGTTGCCGCCGTAGATCGACGAACAGCCGGTGGCGTTGGCGATCAGCAAGCGGTCACCATAGAGCTGGGTCAACAGCTTGATGTACGGCGTTTCGCCGCAGCCTGAGCAGGCGCCGGAGTACTCGAACAGCGGCGTGATCAGCTGCGAGGTGCGAATGTCGATGCGTTCCAGCTGCGCCGGATCGATTTCCGGCAGCTGCAGGAAGAAGTCGTAGTTGTCTTTCTCCGCCGTCAGATTATCGAGGCGCGACGCCATATTGATGGCCTTGATTTCCGGGTTCTGGCGATCTTTCGCCGGGCAGACCTCGACGCACAGGTTACAGCCGGTGCAATCTTCCGGCGCTACCTGCAGCACGTATTTCTGCCCGCGCATATCGCGCGCTTTGACATCCAGCGACTGCAGAGAGGCGGGGGCGTGTTCCATCTCCGCCGGCTGCACCACCTTGGCGCGAATGGCGGAGTGCGGGCAGGCGGCGACGCAGTGGTTGCACTGGGTGCACAGGTCGGGCTGCCAGATCGGGATCGCTTCGGCGATGTTGCGCTTTTCCCACTGGGTGGTGCCCACCGGCCAGGTGCCGTCCGGCGGGAAGGCGGAAACCGGCAGCGCATCGCCCAGCCCGGCCAGCATCGCGGCGGTAACGGTTTTGACGAAGTCCGGCGCGGCGTCCGACACCACCGGCGGGCGCATCGGGCTGCTGGCGTCGACCGGCTGCAGCGGGATCTCGGTCAGCGCGGCGCGGGTGGCGCCCAACGCCTGCCAGTTGCGCTCGACGATCTCCTGGCCCTTGCTGCTGTAGCTGCGCGCGATGGCGTCCTGCAGCTGTTGCAGCGCCACGTCGCTCGGCAGGATCTGCGTCAGGTGGAAGAACGCCATCTGCATTACGGTGTTGATGCGCGCGCCGAGCCGGCATTCACGCGCCAGCTTGGCGGCGTTGATGATATAGAAACGCGCCTGGCGTTGGTGCAACAGCGCCTGAGCCTCCTGCGGCAGGCGCGACCAGACCTCATCGGCACCGTAAGGGGTATTGAGCAGGAAGGTGCCGCCGGGCTTCAGGCGTTCGACCATCTGGTACTTATCGATAAACTGCAGCTGGTGGCAGCCGACGAAGTCCGCGTGGCTGACCAGGTAGGCCGAATTGATCGGCTGCTCGCTGACGCGCAGGTGCGACACCGTCAGGCCCCCGGCCTTTTTGGAGTCATAGACGAAATAACCCTGGGCATACAGCGGCGTGGCGTTGCCGATGATTTTGATGTTGTTCTTGGTGGCAGAGACCGAGCCGTCGCTGCCCAAACCGTAGAACAGCGCTTCCAGCGAGGCGCGCTGCGGCAGGATTTCGTCGCTCAACGGCAGCGAAAGCCCGGTGACGTCATCGAAGATGCCGACGGTAAAGCGCGGTCGCGGCTGCGGCAGGGCCAGCTCGCGGAACACCGCCAGCGCGCAGTCCGGGCCGAACTCTTTCGACGACAGGCCGTAGCGGCCGCCGATCACCCGCGGCAGCGTGGCGCGCTCCCCCCGGCTGTAGGCTTCCGCCAGCGCGGTCATCACGTCCAGATACAGCGGCTCGGCCAGCGCGCCCGGCTCTTTGGTGCGATCGAGCACCGCGACGCTGCGCACGCTGTCCGGCAGCGCGCCGAGCAGATGCTGGGCGGAGAACGGCCGGAACAGCCGCACCTTCAGCACGCCGACTTTCTCGCCGCGGGTCAGCAGGGTGTCGATCACTTCTTCGCAGGTGCCGGCGGCCGAACCCATCACCACCACCACGCGTTCGGCCTGCGGGTGGCCGTAATAGTCGAACGGCCGATAGCGGCGGCCGGTGAGGGCGGCGAAGGCTTCCATGGCGTCGATCACGTGTTGGCCGGTGGCGTCATACCACGGGTTGGTGGCTTCGCGCGACTGGAAATAGGTGTCCGGGTTGGCGGAGGTGCCGCGCACCACCGGATGATCCGGCGACAGCGCCCGGCTGCGGTGAGCGTCGATCGCCGCCTGCGGCAGCATCTGCCGCAGCGTATCGTCGCTCAGCGGCACAATCTTGTTGATCTCGTGCGAGGTGCGGAAACCATCGAAGAAATGGATAAACGGCACGCGCGCGTTGAGGGTGGCGGTCTGCGAGATCAGCGCGAAGTCCTGCGCCTCCTGCACGTTGCCGGCACACAGCATGGCGCAGCCGGTTTGGCGCACCGCCATCACGTCTGAATGGTCGCCGAAGATGGACAGCGCGTGCGTGGCCACGGTGCGCGCGGCGACGTGCAGCACGAACGGCGTCAGCTCGCCGGCCAGTTTGTACAGCGTGGGGATCATCAGCAGCAGACCCTGCGATGAAGTGAACGAGGTCGACAGCGCGCCGGTTTGCAAGGCGCCGTGCACGGTGGCGATCGCGCCGCCTTCCGACTGCATTTCCACCACCCGCGGAATATCGCCCCAGATGTTTTGCCGGCCATCGCCGGACCAGGCGTCCGCCTGCTCCGCCATGGTGGAGCTTGGCGTGATAGGGTAGATGGCAATCACTTCGTTGGTGCGATAGGCCACGGAAGCGACTGCATTATTACCATCTGTAGTTATCATCAGCGTTACCTTTTCATTGCTCACAAAGCCGCGAAAGCGCACTTTCGCAGTAATGGAAAAAAGTCTAACAGAGGGGGCGAACGCGGCTTTATCGCGTTTGTGTGGCGGGTGATAAATCGTCAAAGGCATATTTCCTCGCCGATTAGGGGCCGGCGGCAATAAATTGTTTTCACCGTTTAAAGACAATTTATTTCCGGCGCGTCATAATTGCGCATCGGCAAATTGACAGAAGAAAACCATGAGCGCATTTATGTATTTGACGATGGCGATAGTCGCGGAAGTGATCGCCACCACCATGTTGAAAGCCTCTGAGGGCTTTACCCGCCTGTGGCCGTCGCTGCTGGTGGTGCTGGGTTACGGCGTGGCGTTTTGGGGGCTGTCGATGGTGGTCAAGAGCATGCCGCTGGGCATCGTGTATGCGATTTGGTCGGGCATGGGGATTGTGCTGGTGTCGGTCGCCGCGGTGTTCGTTTATCAGCAAAAATTGGATTGGCCGGCGATCGTTGGCATGGGATTAATTATTGCCGGCGTGCTGGTGATTAATTTACTGTCGAAAGCCTCGGTGCACTGAGTGTTATTTTGATGTAAAAAAAGCCGGCGTGACAGCAAGTCGCGCCGGTTGAAGAATTCAGTCATCATTCACTGAAAATAGTGGAATGCTAATTACTTAGCGCCGCCAGCATAGACACAAATATCGTTCTCTCCGGTAGCAAAAAATGCGCCGCTGCAATGAAAGCACACGAAGATAATTAATACCGCTGTCGCGGGAAAAACTTCCTCGATGGCCGCGGTGACGTTATCACTTTTTTGCGTGCGGCCAGCGCCTGACAGCGCGTGGCGCCGTCACGGAAATATTCTGCAAACAAAATAAATGTTCGGCCGGCGCAAAAAAACGACAAATAATGGCTGGAATATATTTTCATTATTTATATATCGAGCTAGATTAAACAAGTTTGCATCAAAGATAGCGAAACGTGTCCGCCAAGTGACGCGCGTTATCAGCAATGGCGATTTTACACAGCGCAGTTCCGGGTTCAGGAGTGGGATAATGACGACATCAAAATGGCTGCTTGCCAGCGCCGTGCTGCTTTTAGCCGCCTGCAGCAGCAATAACGAAGAGCCAGTACAGCAGGGCAACAGTGCCAGAATCAATACGTTGCAGACCAGCGCCGGTTGCGCGGCGGTCGGCGGCGTTACCACCATCGCGCACAACTTGAACGGTGAAGCGCTGCGAATGTGCCAGATGCCGAACGGCAAGCAGTGCGAAGAACGTACGCTGGCCCTGGGCAGCTGCGCCGGGTAAGCCCGCGGCGCCTGGCCTGCAGGATCAATACACCCAATCGAGCAGGGTATAAATAAGCGTGTGGCCGCTGCCGGTGAGCGTCAGCTGCTGTGCGTTTAGCGTCACTTCGGCGCCGTTTTCCAGCACGGTGCCAATCACCCGATCCCAGCGGTTGCGCGGCTCATCAGGGCACATCTTGCGCGTGGTGGCCAGCGATTTCACCGTCAGCACGCCGTCGCGTAATTGCCCCTGGCCGAAAAAGCGGTTGCACATCGTGCCGGAGACATGCAGGTTCTCGCCGAACTCCAGATTGAGCAGGCCGCCGCCCGCCGGTGATTTTGCCGTTTCGCCATCCACGCTTTGCAACACGAAGTTGTGATGCAACAGATCGCCTGGCGTGACGGCCGTGTGTGGTTTCATGCTGCACCCCGCTAAGGCCAGCGCCGCAAGGGCGGCTACCGTGGTTTTTCTCATCGCGTTCTCTCAAATAAACAGGGCGCCGCAAGGGCGCCCCGAGGTTACGCTCAGGCGTTCAACTGGTTCGGGCAGGTTTCGCCGCGATCCAACTGGCTGATGTTCTGCAGCGTGGTTTGTGAAATGCTGGTCAGCGCCTCTTCGGTCAGGAAAGCCTGATGGCCGGTGAACAGCACGTTGTGGCAGGCCGACAGGCGGCGGAACACGTCGTCCTGAATCACATCGTTAGACTTGTCCTCAAAGAACAGATCGCGTTCGTTCTCGTAGACGTCCATCCCGAGGGCGCCGATTTTTTGCTGCTTCAGCGCATCGATGGCGGCGGTGGAATCGATCAGCGCGCCGCGGCTGGTGTTGATCACCATTACGCCGTTTTTCATCATCGCGAAGGCGTCGGCATTCAGCAGGTGGTGGTTCTCCGGCGTCAGCGGGCAGTGCAGGGTGATCACGTCGGATTGCGCGTACAGCGTCTTCAGATCGACATACTCCGCGCCCAGTTCCAGCGCCTGTTCGCTCGGGAACGGATCGTAGGCCAGCAGTTTCATGCCGAAGCCTTTCAGAATGCGCATCGTCGCCACGCCGATTTTACCGGTGCCGATCACGCCGGCGGTGCGATTGTGCATGTTAAAACCGATCAGCCCTTCCAGCGAGAAGTTGGCGTCGCGGGTACGCTGATAAGCGCGGTGAATACGGCGGTTCAGGCACATCATCATGCCGACCGCGTGTTCTGCCACGGCCTCCGGCGAGTAGGCCGGCACGCGCACCACCTTGATGCCCAGTTCTTTGGCGGCGTCCAGATCGACGTTATTAAAACCGGCGCAGCGCAGGGCGAGAATTTCGACGCCCAGTGCCGCCAGTTCTTCGAGCACTTCACGGCTGCCGTCGTCGTTGACGAAGATACACACCGCCTTGCAACCGGCGGCCGTTTTGGCGGTTTTTTTACTGAGTAAAAAGTCGAAGAATTCCAGCTCATAGCCAAACTGCTGATTCACCAGTTCGAGGTATTTACGGTCATACTGTTTGGTACTGTATATCGCCAATTTCATCGTGGTTTCTCCACCGTGATTTTGTGATCAATTTAACAGATTTTAGTAAATTCGACAATTGGTTAGCCCGTTTCGACATGGCCGAAATCGCTGCTGCAAGGCTGCGGTGGGTCTGGATACGATGGAGGGAAGACGACGGTGGCGACAGGCGGCAAAAAAATCCCCACGGGGGTGTGGGGAATGGCTTCTCTAGTACACAGTTAGCTAGCAGCTAAACTTTTATTAGAATGGTTGCAAGACTATTAATCATCAACGGTAACAACAATAACAAAAGTCTGAAAACTGTCCTGTTTATGTGATGTATATGTAACGAAAATCTACAACCCCGCACACGTTTGCGCCAAAAAGGTGCAAATCGCTTCTGCGAGCCCGCTCGGCTTCACCCTATGTCAAATTCGTGCCATCATTATTGTCAATTCAGGCATAGACTTAACCAATGCCTAACTCAGGAACGAAGCAATCATTTAATGACCAAGCGATTGAAAGTATTCATAGGGACGGTGGCGGGCTGCGCAATCCTGGTGCTGGCGTTGTGGCAAACCTTGCCGCGCTGGCTGCCGGGGGTGTTATCGCATTGGTTGCCGGCGGGGAGCCGCCTGGAATTGCAGGGCAAATTGCACTGGCGCCAGGGCGGCCTGGCGTTGGCGGGGGCGCGTTTCACTGCGCAAGATTGCCTGTTGACCAACGTCGGGCCGACGCGGCTGGCTTACCGCCAGGGCCGCTGGCAGCTGTCGAGCGATAAGGTCAGCATCGATAGCGCCTGTTTGTCAAAACTGCCGAGCGGCGACGCCAACAGTGCGCCGCTGGCGCTCGATCAGCTGCAGCAACAGCTGCCGCCGCTGGATCTCACCATTAATGACCTGACGCTCATTCCCTGGCAGCGCTATGCCGGCAAGCTGCAGCTCTCCTCCGGCCCCGACGGGCAACGTCTGCATTATCGGGGCCCGAATCTCAGCGCCGAGGCGCAGCTGGATGAAAAACAGCAGCTGACGTTGCAGAGCCTGACCGTGGTTCCGCCCAACAGCGCACAACCTTTGCACCTCGCCGGCAAGATCACCATCCCGTTGGATCTGGCCAGCCTGCCGACGCAGGGCGCGTTGCAGGGGGAAATGCAAACCGCCTATCTGGAAAAACCGGTATTGCTGGACATGCGCTGGCAACAGCAGCAGGGCGTATTGACGGTGAGCGAGAAAGGCGACGATCGCCCGCTGGCGGTGTTGCCGTGGGAAGTCTCGCCGCAGCGGGTCAGCATCAAGCAGGGCGAGTGGCGTTGGCCGTACAGCGAGCAGCCGTTGAACGGCGGGCTCAGCATCGCGCTGCACGATTGGAGCAAAGGGCTGGATGAAACGGAGATCAGCGCGCGGCTGAACGTGATCACCGCGGGTCACAACGGCAAGGGCAATGCGGTGCTCACCCTCGGGCCGGGCAAGGTGGGGTTGACCGACAGCGATCTGCGCTTCCAACTGACCGGCCAGGCCAATCTGGCCGACTTTTCCACTACCGCGTCGATCCCGGGTGTGATCGGCGGCAGCATTCTCAACCCGACGCTGGTGCTGCAGCCCGGTTCGCTGCTGCGCTTGTGGGGCAAGGTGACGCCGGAAATGACGCTGGAAGAGGCGCGTTTGCCGCTGGCGGGCGTGAAGGTGACCGCCGCCGGCATCACCGGCCGCCTACAGGCGATTTTGAGCGCCAGCGACAGTTACTGGGGCCGCTTCAAGCTGCACCTGGACGGCCAGGCACAGGATTTCTGGCCGGACAAGGGCCACTGGCAATGGCGTTACTGGGGCAATGGCCGCTTGCCGCCGCTGCAGGCCGCCTGGGACGTCGCCGGCAGCGGCCGTTGGCGCGACAGTGAGTTGGTGCTCGACAAACTTTCCACCGGCTTCGATAAGTTGAAGTACGGTCTGGTGACGGTCGCCGCGCCGCGCCTGAGCCTCAATCAGCCGCTGCGCTGGCGGCGTGATGAACAAAGTCCGCAGTTCAACGGCGAGTTGCAGCTGGCGGCGGATAAGGTCAGCTTCAGCGACGGCGGCTATCTGCCGGCGCCGGTGCTGGCGCTGCAGGTGAACGGCCGTTCACCGGGCAGTTTCCAGCTGCAGGGCAAACTGCAGGCGCAACAGATTGGGCCGATCGCGCTGCGCGGCCGTTGGGACGGCGAACGTCTGCGCGGCGAAGCTTGGTGGCCGAAACAGTCGCTGAAGGTGTTCCAACCGCTGCTGGCGCCGGATCTCAATCTCACGCTGCGCGACGGCGAGTTTTACGCGCAGTCGGCGTTTTCCGCCGCTCGCGAACAGGGGTTCGAGGCCGGTGGCCACTGGGTGGTGAAAAACGGCGGCATGTGGCTGAAGGACGGCGAGATGAGCGGCCTGGATTTTATCCTGTCGTACCGGTTCAAGCAGCATCAGTGGCAATTGGGGGCCAAACAGCCGGTGTCGCTGCGCATCAAGTCTTTCACCAACCTGTTCGAGATGCAGAATATTTCCGCCGATCTGCAGGGCACCTATCCTTATAGCGAAAGGCAGCCGCTGACGTTGAGCAACGTCGGCGTGGACATGCTCAACGGGCATATCAGCCTGTCGGCGCTGCGGTTGCCGCAGCATGACGCCGCGGTGCTGAAGCTGGACAAGGTCGATCTCAGCGCGCTGTTCACCGCTCTGAAACCGAAGCAGTTCGCCATGTCCGGCCGGGTCGACGGCGAACTGCCGCTGTTCCTGAATCACCCGAAATGGCTGGTGCAAAACGGCTGGATCGCCAACGCCGGCACCCTGACGCTGCGCCTGGACAAAGACATGGCCGACGCCATCGGCAGCAACAACCTGGCGACCGGCGCGGCGATCGACTGGCTGCGCTACATGGAAATCAACCGTTCGCACGCCCGGGTCGATCTCGACAACCTGGGCGAGCTGACGCTGAGCGCGCGCATCGACGGCATCAACCCGCAGAAAAGCGCCAAGCGCGAGGTGATCCTGAACTATCGCCATCAGGAAAACGTGTTTCAGCTGTGGCGCAGTTTGCGCTTCGGCGACAATTTACAGGAGTGGCTGGAGCAGGCCCTCTCACAACCTGGGGAGCAACAATGAAAATCATGAGTGTGTCGGCGCTGGCAGCGGTGCTGTGCGTTTCGCTGCTGAGCGGCTGCGTGCCGCGCATCGAGGTGGCGACGCCGAAGGATCCGATCACCATCAATATGAACGTCAAGATCGAGCATGAGATTCATATCAAGGTGGATAAGGACGTCGAAAACCTGCTGAAAACCCAAAGCGGTCTGTTCTAGGAGCCGACATGAAAAAACGTTATGTGTGGCTGGCCGGCGCCGCCTGGCTGTTCAGCAGCGTGGCGATGGCGCTGACGCTGGATGAGGCGAAGCAGCAAGGGCGGGTGGGCGAAACCCTGAGCGGCTATATTGCGCCGGTGAAACAGGATGCGGAAACGCTGGCGCTGGTGAAGCGCATCAACGCCGGCCGCGCCGAGAAGTATCAGGAAGTGGCGGACGGCAACCATATCGCCGTCGACGAAGTGGCACGCATGGCGGGGCAGAAGCTGGTGACGCGTGCGCAGAGCGGCGAGTATGTGCGCGGCATCAACGGACAATGGTTGAAGAAATAAAAAAAGCGCGCCGTCTGGCGCGCTAAATGATACGGATAGATGATTATTATGAGGGTAGTGCAGGTTTGACAGGACTTGCCTTTTGTCCGGCAGGGGCACAGCGCCCCTGCGCAGGGTCTTAGGCAGCAACCACCTGAGACAGGGCCGCTTTGGCGTCTTCCTGGGCTTTGGTCGCCACTTCCGGGCCATAGGCGATACCTTCCGCGAAGACGAACTCCACGTCGGTAATGCCGATGAAGCCCAGGAACAGACGCAGGTAAGGTTCTACCAGGTCGGTTGGGGTGCCTTTATGGATGCCGCCGCGGCTGGTCAGGATCACGGCGCGTTTGTTTTTCACCAGGCCTTCCGGACCGTTTTCGGTGTAGCGGAAGGTCACGCCGGCGCGGGCAACCAGATCGAAATAGTTTTTCAGCTGGGTCGGGATGTTGAAGTTGTACATCGGTGCGGCAATCACGATGACGTCATTGGCCTGCAGCTCGGCGATCAGCTCGTCCGACAGCGCCAGCGCTTCTTGTTGACGCGGGGTTAACGGCGCATCGGAAGGACGCAGCGCGCCAACCAGTTCGCCGTCCAGCACCGGGATTGGCTGTGCGGCCAGATCGCGCACGGTGATGGTGTCGCCGCTATGGGCGTTGCTCCATTGCTCTACGAAGAAATCGGCCAGTTGGTTAGACTGAGAGTAGGTCGCCAGGATGCTTGATTTCAGAACCAATACGTTGCTCATCGATAATTCCTTACGTTGTGACAGTGACATCAGGACTCAGCGTCCCTTGCATGAAGTACATGCTATTCACATTCCTCCAACAGTGATAGCGCAATATTTCGAGATCTTCGTTCGATTTTATTGAATGACATGCCGAGGTTTTGCTCGTGGAAGTAGGGCGAAAAAGCCGTTTGTGATAGGCTGTGCGGCTAAAGCAAAAAAATCGCTAAAAAAACATTAAACCGTTGCTAAGCCTGGTCTTGGCGGCGAAGAAACAAGGAACACTGAACGTGAAATCTCCGCTCGAGGCACTGCCGGCCCAACTGGGCGAGCTGATGCTCCGCGATCAACAACGCCTGCGTCGTCGCCTGCAGGGCGCACGAAAAATCAAAAATCCCGATGCCCAGCTGGCGGTCGCCGCCGAAGTGGAAAGCGACATCGCGGCGGCGCGGCAAAAAGTGCTGGCGCGCGCCGCGTCTTGCCCGCGCATTACCTATCCGGAAAGCCTGCCGGTCAGTCAGAAAAAGCAGGACATTTTAAACGCTGTCCGCGATCACCAGGTGGTGATCGTCGCCGGGGAGACCGGCTCGGGGAAAACCACCCAGTTGCCGAAGATCTGTCTGGAGCTGGGGCGTGGGGTGAAAGGGCTGATCGGCCACACCCAGCCGCGCCGCCTGGCGGCGCGCACCGTCGCCAACCGCATCGCCGACGAGCTGGAAACCCCGCTCGGCGGCAGCGTCGGTTACAAGGTGCGCTTCAACGATCAGGTCGGGGAAAACACCCTGGTCAAGCTGATGACCGACGGCATCTTGCTGGCGGAAATTCAGCAGGATCGCCTGCTGATGCAGTACGACACGCTGATCATCGATGAAGCGCACGAGCGCAGCCTCAACATCGACTTTATTCTCGGCTACCTGCGTGAACTGCTGCCGAAGCGCCCGGATCTCAAGGTGATCATCACCTCGGCGACCATCGATCCGCAGCGCTTCTCGCGCCACTTCAACAATGCGCCGATCATCGAGGTTTCCGGCCGCACTTACCCGGTGGAGGTGCGTTACCGCCCGGTGGTCGACGACGGCGACGATACCGACCGCGACCAGCTGCAGGCGATTTTCGATGCGGTGGACGAGCTTGGGCGCGAAGGGCCGGGCGACATTCTGATCTTCATGAGCGGCGAGCGAGAGATCCGCGACACCGCCGACGCTCTGAACCGCCTCAATTTGCCGCACACCGAAGTGCTGCCGCTGTATGCGCGCCTGTCGAACAGCGAGCAGAACCGGGTGTTCCAGTCGCACCATGGTCGCCGCATCGTGCTGGCCACCAACGTGGCGGAAACCTCGCTGACGGTGCCGGGCATCAAGTACGTCATCGATCCGGGCACCGCGCGCATCAGCCGCTACAGCTTCCGCACCAAGGTGCAGCGCCTGCCGATCGAGCCGGTGTCCCAGGCTTCCGCCAACCAGCGTAAAGGGCGCTGCGGCCGCGTATCGGAAGGGGTGTGCATTCGCTTGTATTCCGAACAGGACTTCCTGTCGCGGCCGGCGTTTACCGATCCGGAAATTTTGCGCACCAACCTGGCGTCGGTCATTCTGCAGATGACCTCGCTGGGGCTGGGCGACATCGCCGCGTTTCCGTTCGTCGAAGCGCCGGATAAACGCAACATTCAGGATGGCGTGCGCCTGCTGGAAGAACTGGGGGCGATCGCCACCGCCGACAACGGCCACTATCAGCTGACGCCGCAGGGCCGTCAGCTGGCGCAGTTGCCGATTGACCCGCGTCTGGCGCGCATGGTGCTGGAAGCGCAGAAGAGCGGCAGCGTGCGCGAGGTGATGATCATCACCGCCGCGCTATCGATTCAGGATCCGCGTGAGCGCCCGATGGACAAGCAGCAGGCCTCGGACGAAAAACACCGCCGCTTCGCCGACAAAGACTCCGATTTCCTGGCATTCGTCAACCTGTGGGATTATCTGCAGGAGCAGCAAAAGGTGAACTCTTCCAGCCAGTTCCGTCGGCTGTGCCGCAACGATTTCCTCAACTACCTGCGGGTGCGCGAGTGGCAGGATATCTATACCCAGCTGCGCCAGGTGGTGAAAGAGCTGGGGCTGCCGATCAACAGCACGCCTTCCGACTACCGCAGCGTGCACACCGCGCTGCTGACCGGCTTGCTGTCGCACATTGGCCAGAAGGATACGGACAAGCAGGAATACACCGGCGCGCGCAATGCCCGTTTCTCGATCTTCCCCGGCTCCGGCCTGTTCAAGAAGCCGCCGAAGTGGACCATGGTGGCCGAACTGGTGGAAACCAGCCGCCTGTGGGGGCGCATCGCCGCGCGCATCGAACCGGAATGGATCGAGCCGCTGGCTCAGCATCTGGTGAAACACAGCTACAGCGAGCCGCACTGGTCGAAGTCGCAAGGGGCGGTGATGGCCAGCGAAAAGGTCACGCTGTTCGGTTTGCCGATCGTCGCGGCGCGCCAGGTCAATTACGGCGCCATCGATCCATTGCTGTGCCGTGAGCTGTTTATCCGCCATGCGCTGGTGGAGGGGGACTGGCAGACGCGCCACGCCTTCTTCCGTGAAAACCAAAAGCTGCGCGCCGAAGTGGAAGAGCTGGAGCATAAATCGCGCCGCCGCGACATTCTGGTGGACGACGAGACGCTGTTCGGCTTCTACGATCGCCGCATCCCCAACGACGTGGTTTCCGGCCGTCATTTCGACAGCTGGTGGAAGAATGCCGCCAAACAGCAGCCCGACCTGCTGAACTTCGAAAAAGAGATGCTGATTAAGGATGGCGCCAACAAGATCAGCGCGCTGGACTACCCGAACTTCTGGCATCAGGGCAATCTCAAGCTGCGGCTGAGCTACCAGTTTGAACCGGGCACCGACGCCGACGGCGTGACGGTGCACATTCCGTTGCCGATCCTCAATCAGGTGGAGGAGCAGGGCTTCGAGTGGCAGATCCCCGGCATCCGCCGTGAGCTGGTGATCGCGCTGATCAAGTCGCTGCCGAAACCGGTGCGCCGCAACTTCGTGCCGGCGCCGAACTACGCCGAAGCATTCCTCGGCCGCGTTACGGCGCTGGAATTGCCGCTGCTGGACGCGCTGGAGCGCGAGCTGCGGCGCATGACTGGCGTGACCGTGTCACGTGATGACTGGCAGTGGGATCAGGTGCCCGATCACCTGAAAATGACTTTCCGCGTGGTGGGCGAGAAGAACCAGACGCTGCGCGAAGGCAAAGACCTGGCCGCGTTGCGCCTGCAGCTGAAAGAGAAGGTGCAGGAGACGCTGTCGGCGGTGGCCGATGACGGGCTGGAGCAGAGCAATCTGCATGTCTGGAGCTTTGGCCAACTGCCGGCGTTCTACGAGCAGAAGCGCGGCGGCTATTCGATGAAGGCCTACCCGGCGCTGGTGGATGAGAAGGACAGCGTGGCGATCCGCCTGTTCGACAGCGAAAGCGAGCAGCAACAGGCGATGTGGCAGGGCACGCGCCGCCTGCTGTTGCTGAATATTCCTTCGCCGATCAAATATCTGCATGAGAAGCTGCCGAACAAGGCCAAACTGGGGCTTTATTTCAACCCGTACGGCAAGGTACTGGAGCTGATCGACGACTGCATTTCGTGCGGCATCGACAAGCTGATCGCCGAACACGGCGGCCCGGTCTGGCAGGAAGAAGGCTTTGCGCGTTTGCAAGAGCAGATCCGCGCCGAGCTGAACGACACGGTGGTCGAGGTGGCCAAGCAGGTTGAGCAGATCCTGACGGCGGTCTTCAATATCAACAAGCGGCTGAAAGGCCGGGTGGACATGTCGTTGGCGCTGGCGCTGTCGGATATCAAGACCCAGCTCGGTGGCCTGGTCTACCGTGGCTTCGTCACCGGCAACGGATGGAAACGCCTGCCGGACACGCTGCGTTACCTGCAGGCGATCGAGCGCCGGCTGGAGAAACTGGCTATCGATCCACACCGCGATCGCGCGCAGATGCTGCGGGTGGAGCAGGTGCAGCAGGCGTGGCAGCAGTGGCTGAACAAGCTGCCGCCGAAGCGGCAGCAGGAAGAAGAGGTGAAAGCGGTGCGCTGGATGATCGAGGAACTGCGCGTCAGCCTGTTCGCGCAGCAGTTGGGCACGCCTTACCCGATCTCCGACAAGCGCATTCTGCAAACCATCGAACAGCTTTCGGGCTAAGCTCAGGCGCGCCGGCCGGCAAGCGGCCGGCGCAGCGCAAGTTGAAATTCAGGGAACAGATAAACAGCAACGGCGCTTGATGCGCCGTTGCGAGAGCTACTTGCCCGCCGCCAGGGCGTCCAGCGCGTCGCGGATGCCGGGCACCGCCAGGGCGCGGTTATCGGCGCGATAGCGATCTTTCGCCGCCGGCGCCGAGCTTTGGATGGCGATCAGCTGCCAGCCGTCGGCGGTTTTCAACAGCAGCGGTGAGCCGCTGTCGCCGGGCAGGGTATCACACTGGTGCGACAGTACGCCTTGCTGGGCCCAGCCGGTGACCTTGCAGTTTTGGTGGCTGTAGAGGTCATCCAGATGATCCTCCGGGTAACCCGCCTGAGTGATCAGCCGTTTGGCCTGTTTCAGGGCCTGGGTCAGCGCCTTGCTGTCGCCTTGCCACAGCGGCAACGGTGCGATCGGCAGCGGCTTTTTGTCTTTCAGACGGATCAGCGCAAAATCATAAGCGGCCGCAGCGGGCGGGACGATCCAGCCATCGCCGTCCGGCTTCAGCTTTTTGCCCAGCTTGCTGTCGACCAAGGTCTCGATATCGCCGGTTTGATACTGCCAGGATTTATCGCCTGCCACAAAGCGCAGAGCGATGGCTTTATCCAGTTGCCCGGGCGGCGCCAGCACGCAGTGGCCGGCGGTCAGCGCCAGGTGCGGGGAGATCAGCGTGGCGGTACACAGATTGCCGCTGGCGGTTTCGACCTGGCCGATGGCCTGCCACGGCTGGGCGGCGGTATCCGTGACCTTGATTCGTTCATCTTTGCCGAAAAACAGACGCGTTTGCTCGGCCTTGGACGGGCCGTCGGCGCGTGCCGCCTGAGCAGCGATGAGCGGGAGTGAGCACAGCAACAGTAAAACGGATATGCGCATAGATCTCTTGCCTGACAAATACGGATCATCCATAAACACACTGAATGCTAACTATAGACTGATTTAGCAGCCATGTGGATGGGCAATAATTGATTTTTCAATAATTTCCCGCCGGCGACGCGGCAGGCTACAGGTAAAAAAAGACGGCGATCAGTCCGCAAAGGATCAGGGCGGTCAGAACGATCTCGAACAGGTAGCGGCGCAGCATCAATGAGAACCCCCCGATGAAAAAACACCCGGCGAACCGGGTGTCGTACACGTCAAGCCTGAAGCGGTGAGGGGACCCTCACGTCATTACGCTTTTTTGTGGCTGGTTTTCTTGTGGTGCTTTTTAGCCGCCTGGGCTTTTTGCGCCGGGGCTTTCTTCACGGCTTTTTTGTGATGCTTCTTGGCCGCCTGCGCTTTCTGTACCGGCGCTTTCTTGCCGTGGTGTTTCACCTGAGCTTTAGCCGGCGCAGCGGTGGCGGTGGTTGCGGTTGCCGCAGGTGCGGTGGTGGCAGCCTCGGCAGCGAAAGCCACGGAAGACAGACCCATTGCAGCGGCAACAACCAGAGCTAATACTTTTTTCATCGTAGAATCCTCAACATGACTTTTGGGTATCAACCCCACTGCGGGGCCGTTGAAATGATAGTAGGCAAACGGCGCCCGGCTTTCCGTGAGTGATTGGTTTCGGCATGTAACCTAATGTACAGGGCGACGGCGGCGAGGGGATTGCTGCTATAATGACCACCAGGCGCGATAAAAGGGATTTAAAATGAACGAGATAGTGATTCGTTATGGCGTAACCGAACAGGGCGAGGTGCCGCTGGCCTATGAGGACTGGGGCGATGAGGCGCACCCGCCGCTGCTGCTCATCATGGGCATCGGCGCGCAGCTGTTGCTGTGGCCTGATGACTTCTGCCGCGCCCTGGTGGCTCAGGGGTTTCGGGTGATCCGTTATGACAACCGCGATGTCGGCCTTTCCGGCAAAACGCAGGCGCAACGCACGCAGCCGTTGTGGCTGCTGATGCTGTGCGCCCAGCTCGGTTGGCAAACGCCGGTGCCTTATACCCTGGCGGACATGGCGACGGACGCGGCGCATCTGCTCGATCATTTACGCATCCCGCAGGCTCACGTACTTGGCGCTTCGATGGGGGGGATGATCGCCCAGGTGCTGGCCGCTGAATACCCGCAGCGCGTCGCCTCGTTATGCATCTTGTTCTCCAGCACCAATCAGCCGCTGTTGCCACCGCCGGCGCCTTCGCTGCTGTGGCTGTTGGTGCGCCGGCCGGCGGCCGATTTGACGCTGCAGCAGCGCCACGAGGGAATGAAGGCCTTCCTGCGCGCGCTCGGTACCCGGTTTTATCCGCCGGAGGAGGCGGAGCTGGATGCATTGGTGAATCGGTTGTTGAAGCGGGGCGTGGATCCCGAAGGCGTGCAGCGGCAACTTTCCGCGTTGCTCGGCAGCGGCGATCTGCGTCGCTACAGCCGGCGCATAGCCGCGCCGACGCTGGTCATTCACGGCGATCGCGATCGGCTGGTACGCAAGGCGGGTGGAGTGGCGATCGCCCGCGCGGTCGTCAACGCCAAATTGCATATTATGCCGGGCATGGGGCATGACCTGCCTGCGCCGTTGAGGCTGCAGCTGGCGGCGATGATCGCCCGTCATGCGCTGGGATGATAAGCCGGATCGCCAGCGTTTTGGCTATTTTAGTTACAACATACTAATGGTGGGTCGCCACCCGCCGCTCTGTAGCCAAGGCGATGTCGGCACAGAACGTGCGTTATGAAGCATTATCCGGTCTTGCAGGTGGGAAAAGGGCGCGGCAGAGCCGCGCCAGGGGAGATTACAGGTAGCGGTTTTCCAAATGCTGACGGAAATAGCGTGGGTTGAGCGCTTCGCCGGTTGCGTTGGCGATCAGCGTCTCGGTCGGGAAACGGCTGCCGTGGCGCCAGATGTTGTGCTGCAGCCAGTGGAACAGCGGCTGCAGGTTGCCGGCGGCGATATCTTCGTTCAGCGAAGGCAGGGCCTGACGCACGCTGTGGAACAGCTGCGCGGCGTACATCGCGCCGAGGGTGTAAGTCGGGAAGTAGCCGAAGGCACCGTCGGTCCAGTGAATATCCTGCATGCAGCCGTTGCGGTAGTTGCCGATGGTGTCGAGGCCGAGGTAAGCACTCATCTTCTCATTCCACAGCGCCGGAATGTCTTCCACTTCGATATCGCCTTCGATCAGCGCTTTTTCAATTTCGTAGCGCAGGATGACGTGAGCAGGATAGCTCACTTCGTCGGCGTCGACGCGGATCAGGCCCGGTTTAACGCGCTGGTTGAGGCGAATGAAGTTGGTCTCTTCCAGCGCCGGCTGTTCGCCAAACTGCGCGGTGACTAACGGACGCAAGATTTTCAGGAATTCATTGCCGCGCGCCAGCTGCATTTCGAACAGCAGGCTCTGTGATTCGTGGATAGCGGTAGAACGGGCCAGGGCGACCGGCTGGCCAAGCAGATCGCGCGGCAGGTTTTGCTCGTAGCGGGCGTGGCCGGTCTCGTGCACGATGCCGAGCAGCGCGGTCAGAAACTCTTTCTCGTTGTAACGCGTGGTGATGCGTACATCTTCCGGCACGCCGCCGCAGAACGGGTGGGCGCTGACGTCGACGCGGCCATTGTCGAAGTTGAAACCGAGCAGTTTCATCACGCTCAGGCTCAGCTGACGCTGGGTGTCCACATTGAACGGGCCTTGTGGCGCCTGGCAGGGCTCATTAGCTTGTTTGGCCACCACGCGTTGCAGCAGATCCGGCAGCCAGGTTTTCAGATCGCCGAAGATGCGGTCGAGATCGCTGCTGCGCATGCCCGGCTCATACAGGTTGAGCAGAGCATCGTAACGGCTTGTGCCGGCCGCCTGCGCGCGGATCTGCGCCTCTTCCCGGCTGAGCTTGACCACCTCGCGCAGGTTGTCGGCGAAGCCGTCCCAGTCGTTGGCCGGGCGCTGGGCGCGCCAGGCGTGTTCGCAGCGCGCACCCGCGAGCGACTTGGCCTCGACCAGCGATGCCGGCAGCAGCACGGCGTCTTCATATTGGCGGCGCATCTCGCGCAGGTTGGCGCGGTCGAGTTCGTCCAGCGTCTCTTGCTGCGCGCGATCCAACAGCGCGCCGGTGCTTTGTGCCGTTAAAATCTGGTGCTGCAGCACGCTCAGCTCGGCCAGCGCTTCGGAGCGCGCCTTGCTGCCGCCCGGTGGCATCATGGTTTGCATGTCCCAACCGGCGATGGCGGACAGGTGGCCGAAACGCGACAACCGGCTGAACAGGGCGCGCAGGTGATCGTAAGCAGACGTGTTGGAATGTGCAGATGTCATTATTATTCGGCTCCAATGAGAAGGTCTGGCGGCATTATGCCAGATCGGCTTTTAAACTGAATGTCGGCTTTACCGGCCAGCAGAAACGGAAACTGGCGCCGCCGAGCGAACTGCCTTCGACGAACACCTGCCCCTGGTAGGCGACGGCGATGGAATGGACGATGGCCAGTCCCAACCCGCAGCCGCCGGTAGCGCGATCGCGGCTGGGGTCGAGACGGACGAAAGGTTCAAACACCCGTTCACGCTCTTCCGGCGGAATACCCGGCCCGTCATCCTCGACCTGCAAGCAGGCGAGGTCGCCGTCAAACCACAGGCCGACGCGCAGACGCTGTTCGGAATAGCGCAGCGCGTTGTTGACCAGGTTGTCGAGCACGCGCTCCATCAGGCGCAGATCGACGCCGCCGAAGTCGCCGACGTGTGGGATATCGAGCTGGATGTCGCGTTCCTGATGAATAAGACGGATATCATCGACCTTGTCTTCAAGCCATTTTGGCAGATCGATGGGTTCAATGTTTAACGCAACCTGCGGCCGATCCAAACGGGCATAGGTCAGCAGCTCGTCGATCAGCGACTCCAGCTGGCCGATATCGCGGTTCAGCGCCTGCTGCTCGCTTTCGGACAGATTATCGCTCATTTCGAGCCGGTAACGCAGGCGCACCAGCGGCGTGCGCAGCTCGTGCGCGATGCCGTCGATCAGCTGTTTCTTGCTGGCGATCAGGGTGTTGACGCTGTCGGCCATTTGGTTGAACGCCACGCCGAGACGGCTCAGGCTGGAGGTGGGATCGAAGTGGGTGCGCTCATCCAGATGCCCGGCGCCGAGCCGCTGGGCGGCGTTTTCCAATTTGAGCAGGTCTTGCCAGTGCGGCCGCATCCACAGAAACACCGGCAGCGCCAGCGACATGCCGATAAACACCAGCAATACCAGATCCAGCAGGCGCATCTGGTGCAGGTAGAACAGATAAGGAATGGGGCCGACCACTAACACGTAGTGGCTGCGCGGAATGCGCTGCATAAAGGTGTACTGATCGTCGAGGGCGATGATTTCCCCCAGCCGCAGCCGTTTTTTCAGATCCTCGCTCAGCGCCTGTTTGCCGAGCGGTTCGATATGCAGTTTGAACGACAGATTGAGATCCAGCGTGGCGATGGTCTTGTTCCAGTCCTTCAACGGGATTTCGCGCAGCTCGCTGCGCATCAGGTACAGCGAACTTTTCATCAGATCGTCCATCGACTGGCGGCCGGCGCGCTCGGCGGTCACCTTGTACACCAGGCCAACCAGCATCGCCATCACCAGAAAACAGACGAACAGCAACAGGAAGAACTGGACGAAAAGTTTTCTCATTGTTGCACCGATGCCCAGGCGTTAGGGGCGAACAGATAGCCTTTATTGCGCACGGTCTTGATGCGGAACGGTTCTAGCGCGTTATCGTACAGCTTGCGGCGCAGGCGGGAGATCGCCACGTCGATGCTGCGATCCATGCCGTCATAGCTTACGCCGCGCAGGTTTTGCAGCAACGCCTCACGATCCATGATCTGGCCGGCGTGGGTCGCCAATTCCCACAACAAATCGAAATCCGAGGTGGACAGGGTGATCGTTTCTTCGCCCAGCGTGACCTGCCGGTTGACCGGATCGATGCACAACAGCCCGAAATGCAGCGCGTTGTGCTGGGTGAGCGGCTGAACCGACTCTTCTTTCGGCTGCTGGCTGTGTTGGCGCAGGTGCAAACGCAGGCGGGCCAGCAACACCGCCGGCGGCGTGGTTTTCAGGATATAGTCGTTGGCGCCCATCTCCAGCGACAGAATATGGTTCATGTCGCTGTCGAGCGAGGTGAGCAGCACGATCGGGCCGGGGAAGGTAGGGCGCAGATCGCGGCACAGCGTCATGCCGTCTTTGCCGGGCAGCATAATGTCCAGCAGCACCAAATCGGGTTGCTCGCGCTCAATGCGCGCCTGCGCGCTGTCGCCGCGCGGTTCGATCAGCACCTCGATGTCGTGTTTGCCCAGATAGGCGGCGATCAGCTTGCCGACTTCAGGATCGTCTTCCACAAAAACAATTTTATGCATATGCCCGTGTTTTAATAAGAAAAGCGGATTTCAGCATAGCGCGGCCTACAGCGATGCGCCATGCGGATCTTTGCCTCAGCGCAGCGGCCGCCCGCCGTCGACGCCGTGGGTGCGGCCGGTCACGTAACGGCTCTCCAGCAGGTAGTTCACCAGATTGACCACTTCGCTCTCGCCCGGCGCGACCTTCATCAGCGATTTCGCCAGCGCTTGTTGGCGGTAGGCCTCATCGTCGCCCGGATTGAAGATGATCAGCGCCGGCGCGATGGCGTTGACCTTCACCTCCGGCGCCAGCTTGCGGGCGAACGATCGGGTCATATTGTCCAGCGCGGCCTTGCTGGCGGCGTAGGCGATATGTTTGTCGCTGCCTTTTTCCACCACGTAGTCGGTCAGATGGATAATGTCAGCGCCTGCCTGGCCCTGGCCGGTCAGGCAAGATTCGAGCAGTTGGTTGAGCAAATAGGGCGTATAGACGTGAATTTGCAGCATCGCCGCCATCACTTGCTCCGGCGGCACTTCTGCCGACTCGGCCTGCCAGGCGCTGGCGTTGTGGATCACCGCGCGCAATTTGGGCGCCACCTGCCGCACCTGGTCGGCGAAACGGTAGATACCTTCGTGCGTGGAAAAATCGCCTTGAATACAACTGGCGCCCAAGGCTTTCAACTCGGTCATCGCCGGATATTCGCTGCGATAGGCGATGATGACGGGAACGCCGCGCTGGAGAAACGCTCTGGCGAGCGCCAGCCCGATGCGCCGCGCGCCGCCGGTAATCAGTACCGGGGCAGAGTTGGGGTGTTCCATTGATTAAAGCTCCTGGACAGACTGGCAAACAATAGGGGAATTATGCCATCATACGGCGGAAAGTCGTTAAAGCTTCGCATGATTATCCATTTCTGGATGTAAGATCCCCAATGCGTTTCAGGTTGCCGCCCGGCGGCGGCTTGAAAGACCACGGGTTAACACTGGCCATGAGAGGAATGAGGGGATGAACAGCAATCACCTTGCATCCATCGCGCGCAGTGAGAAAATCTGTTTCGACTATATGGATTTTCTGTCCGCATCGTGCAGGAAGCACTGGCGCTTTGTTGATGCTATTTATGGTGTGATGCCGATCTTCGGCATGGTGTTGAAATCGCGCGTGACCACGTCACAAACGCGCAAAGAGCAGTTGAAAGAGCTGGCGCTGCAAGTGGTGTCGACACAGGTCAGCGATGAAACCAATATCGTGCGCCTGATTGACCTGGCGCAGCAGCAGGGCCTGACGGTGTTTGATATTCAGTTGCCCTATGCGCTGGAAGCGCAACAGCTGGCGGCCATTCAAAAAGAGTGCGAGAAAGGCATTGCGATCGCCCTGGTGGGTGAGCGCATGACCATCACCATTCCCCCTAAAAGCTGACCGTGTGTACCGACCCGGCCGCCCGTTCATGGTTAGGCAATTGACTTACCGAGATGGCCTAACCATGAACGTGATGTCTCACGCCGCATGACGGCCGGCGTCTAGAGCTGGGTCCCGGCGTTCGGGCCGGAGCGCAGGGTATAAATACTGTCTATATGAATTAACACCGCGTACTTCGGCGGCTTCATCCCATTTTTTTCCGCAAACGTCAATGCATCGTCAAACGGCTTGCCCGCCAGAAACAGTTCGGGCGTGCCAACGAAGCGGTAACCGTCCAGCGCCTCGCGATCGATGATCACCACGGCCATTTTCGAGCCGGCCTTGATGTTTTTCAGCGTTTGGCCACCGGTATTTTCGTTGTAAATCAGCGTACGGTCATCATAGAGGCGCAAAGAGCGCTTGGGGCCGATATCAGGAACGCCGTTCGGGCTGCTGGTCGCCTGCACAGGCAGCTGTTTAGCCAGCATCTTCTTCATCTCGTCATTCAATTCATTCATTACAGATGACCTTCAGATTGGTGTGTCACTTTTAATGCAAGGTAGCGGAAGCGTTGGCCGCCGGCGCGCAGACGCTGGTTTCCGGCAGCCGGTGTTCGCGCAGCAAGTGCAGAGTTTCAATCCTGAAACGCAGCAGGTGCCGTTCGGCGATCTGCTGCATCTGTTCGCACAGCGACGTATCGTCCAACAGTTGCTCGATAGCGACTCGGGCCTGATGAACATGCAGCTCGACGCCGCGAAGAGGCTTCTGCCGCAGGCGCAGATGGGTAATGTTGTTGAACGTGACGATCAGCGCGGCAAGGGCAGACTCGAAAATATTCAGCGCTTCAAATCTGGCGGTATATTCCGCATTCAGCCAGGGCTTCTCGGCGATGATCGCCTGAGCCCCCTCCAGCGCCTGTTGATAGCGCGCCATCGCCAGGCGATCGCGCTGCTGATTGAATGCCGTGTTGCCCTCGGCGATCCGTGCTTCCCAAGCGGCAAACAAGGGTAATGCGTGCAGCAGTTTTTCAGCCATGAAATGCCTTCCATTTTCAGCCTGTCTAAACCCGCCTCCTGACGCCTCTCGGCAGGGGGCGCTCGAGCCATACCGTCAATCACAATTGATAATGATAATTAATTGCATTTGAGATCGCAAGCGAAGCCACTGACGGATTAATCACGGGGAGCGGGGTAAGAGGAAGGACGAGCAAATGAAATGCGGCTGACGGGCAGCCGCATGGGCAGGCGATTTTAGTGCAACATAAACCAGCCGGCAGGCAGCGTGGCCACCAGCAGCAAGAAGATGCTGCTTTTTTCCAGGCGATTGAGCAGATTGATATCTCGATGGCCGCGGCGGGCATACATGAACACCAACAGCCCTGGCGCATACAGCAGCACCGACATCAGCAAGTGCATCAGCCCGGAAGCATACAGCAGCCACAGGCCATAGACGCAGGCGCCGGTGGCGGCGAAGATCAGGCGTTTGTCGCGGCGGCGGTAAGCCACCTTGAACAGAAACGCGCCGACCAAGAAGTAAGGCACCAGGATCATCTCTGACGCGATGGTCAACAGCGAGTTGTAGTTGCTGCCGGTCAGCCAGATCAGCACCAGCGCCAGTTGCACCGCGATGTTGGTCAGCCACAGCGAAGAGGACGGGGCGTGATGGCGGTTCTGCTTGCCGAACACGCGCGGAAACGCGCCGTGCTGCGCGGCCAGCAGCGGCACTTCCGCCGCCATGATGGTCCAGCTCAGGTAGGCGCCGCACACGGAAACGATCAGGCCGGCGGCGATGAGCACGTCTCCCCACGGGCCGATCAGTTCTACCATCAGCACCGCCATTGACGGATTGCGCATCTCGGCCAGTTCGCTGCGCGGCACCACGCCCAGCGACAGCAGCGTGACCATCAGATACACCGCCAGCGCCGACAGCACCGCCAGCATAGTGGCGCGGCCCACGTCTTTCTTATTGCGGGCGCGGGCGGAAACCACCACCGCGCCCTCCACGCCGATAAACACCCACAGGGTGATCAGCATGGTGTCCTTGACCTGTTCCCACACCGGTTTACCGAGGGCGATGCCGTTGAAATCCAGTGTGAACACGTCCATTTTAAAGGCAATCGCCGCCAGAACGGCGAACATCCCCAGCGGCAACAGTTTGGCGAGGGTGGCCGCCAGATTGATGCTGGCGGCGGTTTGCACGCCGCGCAGCACCAGCGCGTGCACGATCCACAGCAGGGCGGA
The DNA here is from genome assembly GCF_022678525.1 of Serratia sp. PGPR-27. NCBI lineage: Bacteria > Pseudomonadati > Pseudomonadota > Gammaproteobacteria > Enterobacterales > Yersiniaceae > Serratia > Serratia sp. PGPR-27. The sequence continues at coordinate 59,121 of NZ_JALBYS010000031.1, forward strand.
TTCGGCGATCAGCGCCTGCCAGGTATTGCCGTCACCGAGGATAACGTTGCCGCCGCGATCGGTAAAAATGCTCAGCGCCGCGAACACGATCACCAGATACGAGACGTTGGCGATCACGGCGCACAGCCAGTAACCCCAGGCGGAGCAGAAGCCCACCAGTTCGCCGAATCCTTCTTTGGCGTAGGTGAAGATGCCGCCGTCCAGATCCGGACGCAAACGCGTAAGCAACAGCATGGCGAATGCCAAAAACAGAATGCCGACGCCGGTGATCCCCCAACCCAGCAACAGCGCGGCGGGGCTGGCGACCTGCGCCATGTTTTGCGGCAGACTGAACACGCCGGCGCCCAGCATCGAGCTGAGCACCAAAGCGGTTAGCGCGGTAAGACCGAGTTTTTTTTCCAATGACGGATCCTGAACGCAGAATAAACAACTGGAAGGGAACTGCTTGGCGGCAACAATGTATTAACAACCACTGCGCGAATAGACAATAGCCCTAAAAATTGGCGCAAATTCTACGGAGGGATGATTAGAGATGCAATGATTGAATATGCGGAATTTACAAAAAACTATTCAACACGCGATGGAAAAAGCGGCAATAAAAACGGGCAGCTCAAGGGCTGCCCGATGGTAAACCTAAAAACGGGTTTTATTTGAACAGATCGGCGCTGACGGTCAGGTTGCCGCCGCTCTTGTTCTGCCACTGGCGGGTGACGTGGTAGTACTTGGCGCCTTTCTCGGCCGCGCGTTTCGCCACTTCGGTGGAGACATCGGTCATGCTGTTGAAGTGGCCGGTGAAGGTGACGGAATCGAACGGCACCATCTGCGCGGCGGTCACGTTGTTCACTTCCTGGATCTTGGTGCCGTTAGGCAGCGTGACGGTATAGCGTTGGCCGGTAGAGGACTGGGTTTCGAAGAAACGGCCCACTTCGCGGCTTGGCGAACCGGAAGACGCGACGCCAGGAATTTCGACTTTCGCGGCTGCGGCGCCGCCGGCGGCCAGGGCGGCGCGGCCGGCGTCAGAATCGGCTGGAATGGCGTCCGGGCTCTGCACGCGGCGTTTCGGCGCATCGGCCTTATAGATATAGGCGGTGACGAACTGGTTGCCGCCGGAGTTGGCGTCAACCTGGCGCACGATGAAGAACGAAGCGGCGCCTTTTTTCTTCGCTTCTTTGGAGATGGCGTCGTTGATATCCGGCTGGCTGCGGTAGAAGCCGCTGACGCTCACGGTATCGTAAGGCTCCAGCAGGTAGGCTTCCTCTTTAGGCAGTTCGTTCACGCCGTTAAATACGCGGTATTTTGGTGTTTTGCTCACTTCTGGCGCATCTTTATGATAAAGGTCTGCGGTGACGCGCCAGTTGCCGCCGTTGTTGCTGTTGTTGCTGTCCTGGATATAGAAGGAATCGGCACCCAGTTTGTCTGCACGGCGGGATACGGCGTCGACGGCTTCATTGATGGCATTGAAGCGGCCGGTAATCGTGATGCGATCAAACGGCTTCAGCGCCGCTGCTTTCTCAGGAGTTAACTCTTGCGCCGCATGAGCAGACAGCGCGGTGAGTGATAACAAGGCTGACGCGATGATCGTGGTCTTCAGCTTCATAAAAAATCCTTTCGCCTAGCGCATTAACGTTTATAACGTACTGAACTGTTTAAGTGTAATTCAGCCGTCGATTATTACATGTAATTCTGAAAACTGTCTCAGCATTTTATGTTATCCCGTGCGACAAATCGCCGATGGCGACGCGGGGCGCACGGATGGCACCGCCGTCATAAGTTTCCATAATAACGGCTTTGGTGTCATTAATGTTAATTATTCACAAAATGATAACTTTTATGCTTTTACGCCGCGCGCGGCCATAAATCGTTACGCCGGGCGTAAACCTCCTGTCACGCAGAATGTGCTGTTCTGTATGGATTTTTTCACTGTAAATTGCGATTTGTCATATCGCGCACGGCGTTTTTATGTAAAAACAGGGATGAATGCGTAAGCAATTATGGATCATCGACCTTATTTTCAGTAGGTTATAGTTGGCGCCTGAAATCAGTGCGGGCAAGTTAACGCAACGCTCGCCGACGGCGCCGTGCTATGGGCAGGAAAATAATAAACATCATCCAAGACAGGTGAGAAGGGAACATTATGCGTATTGGTGTACCAAGAGAGCGGTTGGCCAATGAAGCCCGGGTCGCAGCCACGCCGAAAACGGTGGAACAACTGCTGAAGCTGGGTTTTACCGTCGCGATTGAACGCGGGGCGGGCAAACTGGCCAGTTTTGAAGACGTCGCTTACGAAGCCGCCGGCGCGGCGCTGGTGGACGAAAGCGAAGTGTGGCAGTCGGATCTGATCCTGAAAGTCAACGCGCCGCAAGACGACGAGATCGCCTTGATGCGCGAAGGCAGCACGCTGGTCAGCTTTATCTGGCCGGCGCAAAACCCCGAATTGATGGCCAAGCTGGCGGCGCGCAACGTCACCGCGCTGGCGATGGACTCGGTGCCGCGCATCTCGCGCGCCCAGTCGATGGACGCGCTGAGCTCGATGGCCAACATCGCCGGCTACCGCGCGATCGTCGAAGCGGCGCATGAGTTCGGCCGTTTCTTCACCGGCCAGATCACCGCCGCCGGCAAAGTGCCTCCGGCCAAGGTGATGATCATCGGCGCCGGCGTGGCCGGCCTGGCGGCGATCGGCGCCGCGGGCAGCCTCGGCGCCATCGTGCGCGCCTTCGACACCCGCCCGGAAGTGAAAGAGCAGGTGCAGAGCATGGGGGCGGAGTTCCTCGAGCTGGATTTTGAAGAGGAAGCGGGCAGCGGCGACGGCTACGCCAAAGTGATGTCCGAAGCCTTTATCAAGGCCGAGATGGCGCTGTTCGCCGCGCAGGCGGCGGAGGTTGACATCATCGTCACCACCGCGCTGATCCCGGGTAAACCGGCGCCGAAGCTGATCACCAAAGAGATGGTGGCGTCGATGAAGCCGGGCAGCGTGATCGTCGATTTGGCGGCGCAAACCGGCGGCAACTGCGAACTGACCGTGGCCGACACCATTACCGTGACCGACAACGGCGTGAAAATCATCGGCTATACCGATCTGCCGAGCCGCTTGCCGACCCAATCTTCGCAGCTGTACGGCACCAACCTGGTCAACCTGCTGAAGCTGCTGTCGAAAGAGAAAAACGGCGAGATTGACATCGATTTCGACGATACGGTGATCCGCGGCGTTACCGTGGTGCGCAGCGGTGAAATCACCTGGCCGGCGCCGCCGATCCAGGTCTCAGCCCAACCGAAAGCGGCGCCCGCCGCCGCACCGGCCGCCAAACCTGAAGCTAAACCGACCTCGCCGTGGCTGAAGTATGGCCTGATGGCCCTGGCGATCCTGCTGTTCGGCTGGCTGGCGGACGCGGCGCCGAAAGAGTTCCTGTCGCACTTTACCGTGTTCGCGCTGGCCTGCGTGGTCGGTTACTACGTGGTCTGGAACGTCAGCCACGCGCTGCATACCCCGCTGATGTCGGTTACCAACGCGATCTCAGGGATTATCGTGGTCGGTGCGCTGCTGCAGATCGGTCATGGCGGTTGGGTGAGTTTCCTCTCCTTTATCGCCGTGCTGATCGCCAGCATCAATATTTTCGGTGGGTTCACCGTCACTCAGCGCATGCTGAAGATGTTCCGCAAGAACTAAGGGGTAACAAATGTCTGGAGGATTGGTTACAGCTGCATACATTGTTGCCGCTATTTTGTTTATTTTCAGCCTGGCGGGCCTGTCGCGGCATGAAACGTCGAAGCAGGGCAACCTGTTCGGCGTCGCCGGCATGGCGATCGCGCTGATCGCCACCATCTTGGGGCCGGATTCCGGCAACGTCGGCTGGATCATCATCGCCATGATCATCGGCGGCTCGATCGGCGTCTATCTGGCCAAGAAGGTCGAGATGACCGAAATGCCGGAGCTGGTGGCGGTGTTGCACAGTTTCGTTGGCCTGGCGGCGGTGCTGGTCGGCTTCAACAGCTACCTGGATCACGGCGCGCCGATGGAGCCGGTGATGGCGAATATCCATCTGACTGAAGTGTTCCTCGGCGTCTTTATCGGTGCGGTGACCTTCACCGGGTCGATCGTCGCCTTCGGCAAGCTGCGCGGCATCATTTCTTCCAAACCGCTGATGCTGCCGAATCGCCACAAGCTGAACCTGGCGGCGCTGGTGATCTCGTTCCTGTTGCTGGTGGCGTTCGTGCGCACCGACAGCGTGGGCTGGCAGGTGATAGCGCTGCTGCTGATGACGGCGATCGCGCTGGCGTTCGGCTGGCATCTGGTCGCCTCGATCGGCGGCGCCGACATGCCGGTGGTGGTGTCGATGCTCAACTCTTACTCAGGGTGGGCGGCGGCCGCTGCGGGCTTCATGCTGAGCAACGATCTGCTGATCGTCACCGGCGCGCTGGTGGGGTCTTCGGGGGCGATACTGTCTTACATCATGTGCAAGGCGATGAACCGTTCGTTTATCAGCGTGATCGCCGGCGGTTTCGGCAGTGACGGTTCATCCACCGGCGACGCCGAAGAGATGGGCGAATACCGTGAAACCACGGCGGAAGAAGTGGCCGAGCAGCTGAAGAACTCCACCTCGGTGATCATCACCCCGGGCTACGGCATGGCGGTGGCGCAGGCGCAGTATCCGGTGGCGGAAATCACCGAAAAACTGCGGGCGCGCGGCGTGAAGGTGCGTTTCGGCATTCACCCGGTCGCGGGGCGCTTGCCGGGCCACATGAACGTGCTGCTGGCGGAAGCGAAGGTGCCGTACGACGTGGTGCTGGAGATGGATGAAATCAACGACGATTTCCCGGATACCGACACCGTGCTGGTGATCGGCGCCAACGATACGGTGAACCCGGCGGCGCTGGAAGATCCGCGCAGCCCGATCGCCGGCATGCCGGTATTGGAAGTGTGGAAAGCGCAAAACGTGATCGCGTTCAAACGCTCGATGAACACCGGCTACGCCGGCGTGCAGAACCCGCTGTTCTTCAAGGAGAACACCCAGATGCTGTTCGGCGACGCCAAAGACAGCGTGGAAGCGATTCTGCGGGCGCTGCAGAAGTAGAATTGGGCAACCAAAAAAACGGGCCGCTTAGCGGCCCGTTTTTTATGCACGAAGGTTAATCTTCGTCGTCATGCTCGTCATCTTCATCCGCCTCGATCGGGCAGTTGAAGTTTTCCGGTTTAATCACCAGCAGGTCGCATTTCAGATGATCGATCACATGTTCCGCGGTGTTGCCGATAAAGGCGGCTGAAATGCCTGTGCGGCCCAGGGTGCCCAGCACCACCACGCCGGCCTGCAGATGTTCGGCCAGATCGGGGATCACCTCTTCCGGCAGGCCTTTTTCCACGTGGGTGAACTCTTCCTTAATGCAGAATTTCTGCCGCAGCGCCTTCATGGCGATCAGATGCTGGCCGCGAATGGCGTCGTTGTAGACGCTCGGGTCGAAGTCGGGCAATTCGATGGCTATGTTGATCGGGGTAACGGGATAGGCGCCGACCAGATGAACCTCGGTCTGGTTGACGTTTTGCGCCAGTTCGACGGTTTCTTGCACCAGTTTGATATTGAGCGGGTCGTGATAGGGTTCTTCGCTGGCCAGATTGACCGCCACCAGCGCCTTGCCGCCTTCCGGCCAGGGCTGGTCTTTCACCATCCACACCGGGCAAGGGCATTTGCGCAGCAGGTGCCAGTCGGTGGGGGTAAAGATCACCGACTCCAACCGGTCGTGCTGGTGTGCCATTTTCAGCAGCAGGTCATGTTGACCGGAAAGCACTTCCTGAATGATGGCTTCGAAGGGGCGGTTATGCCAAACCACTTTGATTTCGATCGGCACGCCGTCGTTGAGATAGAAGCGGCACTGCTCGTTGATCCAGGCGGCGCGTTGGCTGATCACACCTTGCCGCATCGCCGTTCTTTCATCCGGGGAGAGCAGGGTCGTCATTTCGTAAGAGAAGTCATAGATGGGCAGGAAGGCCTTGATGCGCCCGCCGTTCCGTTTTACCAGGTACACGGCGCGGCGCAATGCCGGCTGATCGTCCTGATTGGGGTCAATAGCCACCAGAAGATTCTGATACTTCGCCATAGGGCCTCCTTACAGCTGAAATCAACAGTCTGTTAATTTACAGAGTAACCCAACATTGAAAAACAGAACAACAACGGAAGCGTGGCGG